>CAJVXH010000075.1 GCA_913009835.1 uncultured bacterium | reverse complement strand
AGAGTGAGAGAGGAGGTGGGGGTAATGATATGAATTGTGGGTTGATATGGGTTTTTTTTTTTTTTTTTTATTATTTTATTTTTTATTATTTTATTTTTTTTTTTTTCAAGCAGAAGACGGCATACGAGATATATCAGTGTGACTGGAGTTCAGACGTGTGCTCTTCCGATCTTGAGTTCGCGAGATTGAAGTCATTGTACGAAGCCGAGGGTTTTTCGGAAGCAGAATTTGAAGCTGCTGAGACCAAACTCGCGGAACTCAGCACTGAATTTGAACTTTCCAAAGCCAGATTGGCGGCGACTCAAGCTGGCGTTCGTCAGGAAGAGTTGAAAATGCAGGACGCTGAGGTCAAGCGTCTTTCGGCTGAAGTGGACGGATTGAGAGAGAGTTACGGATCGAGTCAGGAGGTCCGTTCGCCGATTGATGGGGTAGTTTCTCAGAAGAACGATCCTTATTCGCTTCTCGTAATTCAAGATATGGACACGCTTGCGATTCGAGTTGTATTCCCTGAATCTTTTTCGGCATACCTTAAATCCGGGATGACGGTAGACGTTTTCTTCCCCAGTTATCCTGATCAGAGTATTCCCGTAACCCTGAACCAATTCGGTTTTTATGGTGGAGACACAACAGCGACCTATGGCTTGGGATTGGTCGATAATCGTGAACTGAATCTACTTCCCGGGATGCACGGAACCGCTGAATTACCCATCGGCCGGATCACTCTGGTTGAACGTATACGAAATGTCATGCTCATCGGACAAAACTGAATTAACCTGACTATCAACTATGGAACGTTTCGAGAGAAAAGAATTCAAGTTCTATGTGCCCGTCGAACGGGCATCTGAACTGTGCGAGCGTGTAAAGACCCACATGCTTCATGATCCCTTTTGTGCTGAACTAGAGCACGAACGATATGTTGTTCGCAGCATATATCTGGACACCCCGAGTCTGCAATTTTATTTCGAGAAGGTTGACGGACTGAGGTTGCGCAAGAAGTTGCGGGTTCGAGTGTACAACGAACTCGAGGAAGGATCACCCGCTTTCTTTGAAATCAAGCGCAAAATTGAGGACACTATCGTCAAGGAAAGAGCTCGCTTGGATATTGAAGAGTCGATTGATCTTCTGAACGGATCTAAATTGCATCTCCGGAATGGGGATGGGAATGAGAGTCTCGACTCGGTTGTGATAAACCGTTTCACTTACCTGATCAATCGTCTTCATCTCGAGCCCAAGGCGTTGATCACTTATGAGCGTGAGGCGTTTTATGATCCTGACAATCCCGACCTGCGCATCACGTTTGATTACAACGTGCGCAGTTATCTGAATCCCAGCTTGCAGGATTTCTATAAGGAAGATGATCTTCGGACGTTTTCTAACCCGAATTTCATCCTTGAGGTAAAGTTCAGCATTGCACTTCCTCTATGGACACGTCAGATGCTGAAGGATTTCCGTCTTCACCTCCAGTCGATTTCCAAATACTGTAACGGTGTTGACTGTTGGGATGACGTCGAAAAGTTAACGGATCTGGCATGAATGAATTTCTGACTTCTTTCCAGACAGTCTCACATCCTCAGACTGTCGAGTACATTGTAGTAAATCTTCTGATCGCCTGCGTTCTCAGCATGTTGATTGTGGGTGTGTATCGGATGACCAACCGTCACCGTGCGACGAACAAATCTTTCATTCTCGCGCTGGTTATCATGTCTATGGTTGTGGCGTTGGTGATGATGGTCATCGGCAACAGCGTGGCCCGCGCGTTCAGCCTTGTCGGTGCCTTGTCGATAATCCGTTTCCGAACCGTGGTCAAGGATAACCGCGACATTGCCTTCATTTTCTTCGCCCTGGCAACAGGCATGGCGGCAGGGACGGGTTCATACCTCCTGGCCATTTTCGGCTCAGGGACAATAATGGTAATCCTACTCATCCTGGACTTTGCCAGTTTTGGCCAACCACGATCTGGTTTGTACCTGTTGAGGTTTCAGTACGTTACATCTGACACTGATGCGAGCTCCTTCGCGCCGCTATTCAAGGATTTAGTGAAACACTCCCGGAGGGTATCGGTTAAAACGGTCCGCATGGGGCAGTTTGTCGAACATACCTACCTCATCCGTTTGAAGAAAAATGTATCTGAAGAAAAGTTAATCAGGGGATTGAGTGCGTTGGAGGGAATGGAACGAGTGTCCTTACTATCTGAGGATGATGAAGTGGAAATCTGATCCTGACGTTATTTTATGACCACTATCCGCAGCGTTTGCCTGCCGTAATCTCGCTCCAGGGTGCAGAAATACATGCCTGAGGCGACGGGTTTGTCGTGTTGATCTCTACCTGTCCAGACGATAGACTGTCCAGCCGTGCCATTAGAAATGACTGTCGTCCGGTAGACCAATTGCCCTAGTACATTGGTTATCCGCAGTGTGGCGTCACTCCCCTCCTCTGAATCGAATCTGAATCGTACGGCCCCTGAACTCGGATTAGGGTATGCGGTGAAGAGATCCGGGTCAATCACAACCAGATTTGGAATTTCGCTGGTATCCGCAATCATTTCGAAGTGCTGCATGCTCCGGATATAGTAATCATTCCCCCAGGCGATCGGACGCCAGTACAATGGCATTTCTGGAATGTCAGTCAAGATAAAACTGGTATCCGTTCCAACCTCATAACTCACCAAATCTGCGAAGTTGTAGTGGCTTGCCATCTCAACGGTGTAGGTGATAGGAGAACCATCCGGAGTAGCAGTGGAATTCCAACTGAGCAGGATGTTCTCATCATCCCAGCGTGCAGGAAGGAGGGTAAACGGGTGCGGTGCTTCCTCGATCACATTACGCATGTACTCTGCTCGTCCCGCCACTTTTTCAGGAATATCATTCAATTCAGATCTAAAGTCATCCAAAGTGTATTTCTTGTTATCATCCGCCATTACGGCATCTTCGAGCAATGACTCTAATTGAGAAACCAGCGGTATGTAGTATTCATCGGTCATCAGAGAATCCGCCATCCCCACAACCTGCTGGAAGATTTCATTTCTCATCTGAGCGTTGGTGTAGCAACGAACGACCAGCGAGTTGACCTCCTCCATGTTAACATTTGAACTGCGATAGTACTCCGGGAAGCTGTTATCATCACCAAAATACCAGAAAAATCTGAACGTGCGATCCATATCCCAGGGCAGGATTCGCCACAATCCCCCAGACCTGATGTCATGTATCAGGAAGTAATTATGGTAGTATGTGGAAGAATTAGCGATGAGTGTGTTTACAGCCATGTGACGAGCCAGTTGGGCCCGGTCGAAGACGGTGTCAAGTTCATCGTAGAAAGCGTCATCGGGCACAGAATCTATCCAGTCAACCAGCTCATACAGATCGTAAAAACCAAATCCTTCGTTGGTTTCTTTACTCCAAAGGCTGTCGATATTTTCATCGGCTCGAAGCATCGCCCCATCTAGAACTGCCTTATATATGGATGAAGAGTTGTCCAACGTATTCTGCGCCAGGAAGTGTTCATCGACCTGTTCAATGTCGACGTATAGGCCAGCGTATTCATCGTTGATATATAGCTTGACGAACCATGCGGAAGACGCGTTCAGCCCGGCACGGCGAAACATGTCATATGATAAGTATTCCCGGCAGAATGTGGCATCCAGCCACTCGGCATTCAGATTGACCTTGTCCCGGTAACCGAATCTCTCGTCGGCGTCAAAATTTACCTTGAGCGACTTCTTATCAAATTTGCGGCTAGAATCACCACGCACTCGCAATCTCGGTTGATACCAGGTATGGCCTTCGTACACGAACTGGCAGGAGATGTAGATGTCTTCTTCATAGTTTTCCAAGATATGGTCCAGAGAGTCCGGGTCACAGGTGATGTAGTAGGTGCGCAGTTCCGGAAATTCGGATGAAGCTATCGCGGGTAGGAACAGGATCGTGAGGGTTGCGAGTAGTATGACTGTTATTCTACTCAAGAGTATTAACGAGAGAACAGCGAGATCCTTCACTTTGTTCAGGATGACGCATGGGGTCATGATGACGTTCGCATTCAGGCTGGTTATCATTTCATCACCACAATTTTATAGGCGTTACTGTAGTTATCTCCAGACAATCGGGCGATATAGATCCCAGATGCCATATCTGCAAAACTCAAAGGAACCTGAATAACAGCAGCCTGGTCTGCCCAATATTTCTGACTTGATACTTGCTGTCCAAGGATGTTGAAACAGGTTATTGTGTAGAACCCTCGATTTGGAATATTGACTGACGCTATAGCAATGCTATTAGTGGGATTGGGTTGAACGCTGAGAATTGTCCAGTCGTTGGCTATGGGATTATGAGGATCAACAGGTGGAGGATCGGTTATGGAATTACGCCTGCCCGGTGTTCCCAACGGATGTGAGTATAAACTCGGATGCCAGTGCTCTGGTCCGGCGTTCAACGAATCGGGATTTATGAGTTCCAGTGTCCGTCCGCTCCCATCCGCTCCTGTTGGCCATGGCGCCGAATCCAGATATCGGACCTGGTCAACTAATTGGCCTGATGCATTATACAATCTGACAGCATCGCCATCATTCGATAATCTAAATCCAAGCGGTCCGCTAACCTCAATCGAGTCCGGGTAAACATTTCTGAATACGGCAGTGTCTTCAGCCAGAACAAGATAATCGTTACTGGATAACCTTCGATCATTATCTTCAATGGTAAAGATGTACTCATTCACCTCTTTTTCATCTCGAAGCATCCAACCTTCAATTGTTGAAATTGTATCTGCGAATACAATCTCCACCCAGTCGCCGCTGTTAAACATTTCCGATTCTGATGGATGGTAACAGATTTCGTTTATGACCGCGGCCCCGATCTGTTCTGTAACCGGCGCAAATGAGATTGGGGAAGTGTCCAGCAGTGATCCGTCGAATGAAATCAGGTGCAAATCTTCGACATTCTCAGCGTGCAGCGGAAAAGGTCCGAACACGATCCGCCACGGCGCACGTGCACGCTCCAAGTCTGGATCGGAAGCGATGAACAGGGTATCCCCCGGTTGCAGATCATCGCATGCGCTGAGTGAGATCTGGTTGTGCGGGCTGTCGAGGACCAGATGGACACCAGCCAGACTGATAGAATTATCTGATGTATTGACTATTGAGACTAGGCGACTGCGTTCGGCAATTGACTCATATCCGGGTCCAAATGTCAGCTCCTCCACATGTGGAACGTTTGCCTTGTTGGTCGGGAAAGACAGAATTCGGCAGGGTTGCTGGTCAAAATAGAGCTGTCCTGATGGAGGGAAATTGTATCGCATATTCAATGCGTTACGTGTAGAGAAATAATAGTAGATGGCGCTGTCGTCATCCTCACATTCAAGCTCAATGGACCAGATTCCATCGCCAGCCTGAGCATCGCCATCCTCGCCATCGTCATGCAAATCATGTGTCTCAAATGGAAAGACAACGCCAGTACACACCTGTGCGATAGCCGGATTACCCACAATCTCAGCCGTGATCAAAACTTCATTCTCTTCGTCGTCGTCATCCTCGTGTTCAACAAAGGAGAGGTGATACTCATCTATATACGCCTGGTTGAGAATGTCATTTTCAGCCAACACATCGGATCGGTCGTTCAGGAACCAGTGGAGACGGTTGAAAGCGGTGTCGAAATCATCAATAGTCCCATCTCTCATCCCATCCAACTCAACATCATGTCTTATCAACGCCTTGACGACATGTAACTCAGCGTGCAAGGCTGTGAAATCTGTGCTGCGGATAGTTTCCAGAAGATCACGAAATCTCTGCTTCAGATATTCCTGTTCCATCAATCTGACAAACAGTGGTGCCTGTTCGATTGGCATATAGAATCTGACGGTAATGAAATTGCTGTCCCAAATCCCTCTCCAGTTATTGCCGAAAGAGGAGTCACAATCCCATGGAATCATGCTGTATCTGCCACTTGGATCTTCGAGCAGGAAGAAGTTCTTGGTGAAGCCGTCATAGTTGGAGATTGCATACTGCATCGCGTAGTAGGAGACAACATTATCGAGATTCAGGATACGTCCAGAGTGCCGGGCAACTTCCTCTCTGGAACCGAACTGAAACAGCATTCGGCGTACGGCGAATGTATCCAAGTTGGCCGGTGTAGTCGAGTAGAAGCTGTACATGTTGTAGAATGCTTCCGGGTCAAGCATGGGGACGAATGCCCCGCCATGTCGCAGCGCTCTAACCAGGAAAGGTGGCGTTTGTAGATCACGAGCTTCGAAGAAGGTGTCATCAACTTCCTCAATCTCATTGTACACGCCGAAATATTCGCCGTTGATCATCAATGACACGTGTCTCACTACCGGTGCATGCAGCCCCAAACGTTTGGCCAGGAACATGGCCAGGTAGTTTCGAGTCATTGACAGGTCACGATATTCGCTGTTCAGGTTGATTTCATAGGCACCATTTGGACCCGGGGTCGGAAAATATAGCTGGAAGGATTTCTTTGGCAGACTGCGTGCGGTTGCCCCTCTCAAGGCGAATTCTCCCGAATACTCAACGCCTTTATACTCAATGATAGCGGAGAATTGTTCCTCTGACTCCCAGTTTTCGAGGAGATAGGCCAGGTGTTCGGGATCCATTGTCACGTTGTACACCGGCAGCGTGAGATCAGTCAGCTCGACCGCGCTGGCAGTTGGGCAGGAGAATGCCATCAGTATGAGTATTCCGTGCAGCATGAAGCGGAGCGGGAGGGGTGAAAAATGTGTGGCTGGGTGATATAGGTGCCGCTGTCGGCTCAGAAGAAAGGGCAGTAGTGTACCAATCATATTGTTCTCATGGCAGTGTAAATTCATAATTCGACGGCTTTATTTCGCCGTTTCAATCTTTGACAATGGCTTTCACGTAAGACTGCCATCTCGCATTAATATATAGTCGTGCAGATCGGAGATGTTCGAGTGTCCCTTTCTTGCCACACATGTACTGAATCCAATGTACACATCAGTCAATCAGTTATTGTCTCGTTTCACCACCCCATACGTTTTGTGATGTCGGAGAGCATATCATCAATACGGGTTTCGGTGAGTTGTTCGTGTTTGTCGTGTGCCTGTTGGATTTTTTCCAGGAGCACATCGATCTTCACTGGTTTTTCCATGAACTCCATCGCCCCGGATTTCATCGCTTCGACGCTCTTTTGTAATGTCGCATGTCCGGTGAGCAGGATGACCTGAATATCCGGGTTCATTTTGACCAGACGTTTCAGCGTTTCGATGCCATCCATGCCGGGCATGGCCAGGTCAAGAATTACCGCGTCATAGGTTTCCTCGTTCGCCAAAGTGAGTGCATCCTGGCCATTTGCACTGACATCTACAATCAGTCCCCGAGTTTGCATTCGCTCTGACAACACACTGGTGAATTCTTCCTCGTCATCGACTAGCAATACACGGATTCCGTCCATGATATCCTCACTTGTTCTCTGCGCCTGACAGTCAGGCTGCGAAATTCGTGACCCAGTCAGAATACATCCTTAATAATAGTCGCTGGCAACCAGATTTCGCAAACACCGATACTGGAATTTGATTCTTTTATGATCAGTTCAGCCTCCAACCTGGAATTTAACACTTTAGCGCGTTTGAGAAACCGCTCCGCTTCGCTGGACCATTGGATTGGTGTGGAGCAGCTGATTTTCACTCCGGCTTTTTCATCTGCTGGGACAACGGCCAGTGAAATCACTTCGTCGCTCGGTGTCGAGCTGATCACTGCCATCAACACCCAAAACAGCACTTGTTGCAGAAGGAATGGACTGGTTCTCACGATTATTGATTCGCCAGCGGCTTCCATTTCCAGATTGATATTCTTGAGGTCGGCGAAACGTTTGCTGAGCTGATAGAGATTCCCAGCGAGCTCGTTCAGGTCAGTGTCGCGTCTCTCTTCATCCACCGAATGCGCGAACTTGTTAAGATTGCGTAGCAAATCAACGCCACGGTCTGTTTGTAGCACTATCCTCTCTTGAACACTTTTTACCTTCTCAGTGTCCAGGGGTGCACCTGATTCAGCGCCGCACAACTGGTCTTCCAACAACCCGGCGAGTTGTTCGACGATTGAGATGACGTTGTTCAGCTCGTGAGTGACGCTCGCGGTGATCTTCCCGAAGAACGCGAGGTCCAGGCTCAGCGGTTCCGGGTTGATTTGCCCGGTATTATCCGGCTCAGAGTTCACTTTCCAGCGCCTTGTTGATTGCTGCGATGAGTACATCGATGCTGAACGGTTTTATCAGGATATCACTCACCCCATCGACATTCATGTCTTTTTCTTCATCCAGCAATCCATGGCCAGTGATCAGGAGGATTTTTACATCAGGGTATCGTTCCCGCAGAATGGCCGCCACTTCCAGCCCGCCTAGTCCGGGCATCTTCATATCTGCGATTACCAGGTCGAACTTTTCCCTTTGTATCCTTTCCAACGCCGAATGGCCATCCATTTCTGCGGTCGCGTCAATGTTGCGAAAGGCCAGCCTTTCAACCAGCGTCATTACGAGCTCTTCCTCATCGTCAATTAACAGAACCTTGGGATTACTCATACTTCACTCCTTTTCTTCGGTGCAGTCGTGGGGAAAACAAACGAGAATATTGTCCCGACCCCGAGCTCACTGTGCACACCAATCTGTCCACCTAATTTCTGCACTATACCATATGTTATGGATAAACCCAGACCAGTTCCGAAGTCACCCTTGGTGGAGAAAAACGGTTCGAAGATATGTTCGAGGTTTTCCTCCGAGATACCTTGTCCGCTATCCTGAATGCTCACATAGATTGAGTTCGTGTCATGTTGTTCAACTCCAATCCGAACTTTGCCACCGTTCTCCATTGCTGCGAATGCGTTGTTCAGCACATTGAGAAACACCTGTTGCAGCTGTCCGCGATCACTCTCAATGTGTGTCACATTCTCGGTGAAATCCTTGTACACTCGAATATTTCGGTGACTGGCCTCTTTTTCGAGGAAGCTGGCGACTTCTGACAGCAGATGGCAGATGTCTATTGGTTCGTAGCGTGAATCCATTTTTCGGGTAAACGCCAGCAGTCGATGGGTCACTCCCCCACCGCGCTCCACCGAGCGGATAATCGATTCGAGTGCCTTTTTCGATTTATCCCGGTATGGAAAATCATCGGCGCTGTGTAAATAGTCGCTCAATAATCCTGCTTGCTCATTGATAATCGCCAATGGATTGTTGATCTCATGGGCCACGCTGGCAGCTAAACGTCCGATGGTAGCCATTTTGTTTGTGTACTCAACATTCATCAGCATCTTGGTGCGCCGTTGATCTCCGGCCCGGATTTGACGCACCATACGGGTCGAACTCCAAAGTACGACCATCAGAATGAGTATTTCGCTCAGAATAAGGAATACGATCAGTTCGGTCTGATCCAGTATCCACTGTTCGAACATCTCGCCCCGTCGCTTGGTCATCATCAGAATAAAGGGTGTATCCTCGATATAGCTATAGCCAAGGACGTCCACTTCACTGCCATTGTATTCGATTACTTCGGCGTTGGGCGAGTAGCGTGGAACCTCGATTGATGCTAACTGAAGCAGGTCGCCATGGTGTTGAGACGGGGTTTGCAGAACACCTTCCAAATTGATGACGAAGGTGTCGTCCGCACGGTCCAAAGACTGCACAAAGACCATCCTGTTCATCATCTCGACGTCAATTGTAGCGCGCAGTACATGAAAATTTCGAGTTGCTGATGGCGATTTTACGGTGATTGCGAAGTGGGGAACATTTCTATGACCCATGAATACTTCGGTCACAAATGAACCCCGTATGACAGCCTGCTGGAAAGATCGTTGGTCTTGATAGTCAACTCCTTCCAGCTCATACGGGCCAACATAGGCGACCTGTGACCCATTCTGGTCAATCAATCCCAGGTCAACGAACCCTCCAAACGATTCCTTCAGGTTGTGCAGGGTAATGGACAGGTGTTCATGGTCGCTGAGCTCTTCATTCGTATTCTCTCGGATGATCAGATCAAGTGCCGACAATCGTTCTTCGATTACAAATTGCAGTGAACGGGAAACATTGGTCAAGCTGCGTGATATATCATATTGCATTTCTGCGACAACATTTTTGCGGTACATGTAATAGTTAACGCCCGTCATCACAAATAGCGGGAGGTAGGCAACAAATACCGTCAGCGTTACGGTATACCACCACAGTTTTCGGTAACGGCGTAGATCCTCAATACGATCAGCGCGTTTCAGCCACTTCAGTGGGAGAACCATCAGCTTGAAAAAACTGGTTTGAGTCGCTGATGAAGCGCTCCCGGATGCCGCATTTTGTTGTGGATCGGGATCAGCCATTTTCGTCTCCGCGATCGTTTTAGTCGTTCTTGGCGTACGCCGCCTTCATTGCTTCTGCGAGCACCTCAATTTTCACTGGTTTTGAGAGATAGGCAAATGCTCCCAGATCAAATGCGAGTTTTTCCTCTCGATCGGACCCATGCCCGGTGAGGATAATAACTTTAACCTCCGGGTGATCCTTTTTGACCTGGCGTAGCACTTCTATCCCGTCAATACCGGGCATTTTCAGGTCAAGTACCATCACTTCGGGCTCATGTTCACGTACATATTCGAGCGCCTGCTCGCCATCGTAAACGACGGAGGATTCCAAGTGACGTGTTTCCAACCGCTCGGACAGACTGTTGACAAACTCTTTCTCATCATCCACCAGCAGGGCGCGTTTCGGCAGGTCGAATTTTTGCATCAGCGATGGTGGCACGAAACCAGTTCCGGGAATGCTTTTCGCGCTACGGACTCCCTCAATTTCCATGGCGATACTCTCGAGCTGACGCTTCACTGAATCTATTCTGCTAGTGTATTTGTTGATCAAGATGGTTACCTGACCATTGTCAGCCTGCACTTCTACCTCATGTCCCTTCTCCGCAACGAGAACATGTACAGATGCTGCCAACATGAAATCTGCAGCGGCTTTTCTACTCAGATCCGTAGTCTGAACCGCCTCGCTTCCTGAGCTTAGAAATATCTGGCTGGCGGCTTCGTTGAGGCTTGAATCGTGCATGGTAAGGACCAGGTCAAAATCGCGCGATTCATAGGGAGGACGTCCCAGGGTATAATCTGACCACTGGGCTCTATTCTTGTCCATCCGGTTAACTAGATCGAGCGCGTGTTTTTCATTAACATCCGCCTCTTTCATCGCGACTTGAACCCGGTAATCCAGATTAGCGATCAGTAGAACCCGGATGACATGGTTCATGTTGCGCGGGAGCAGATGTCCGACAAATCCGTGGTGGATAACGTTATCACTCTGGATCATTTCCGCGAGAGCGTATCGTAGATAGGCTATGTGTTTATCACGGTCTTTTTCTGCCCGACCGAGGAAGGAAGAGCCTCCGCTGAGCGCGTTCAGCAGTTTTTCACGTGAGATTTTGAACCGTGAGGCAGCCAGATCCAGCACCTCATCTCCGATGCGGGGGTAACCCAGTTGACCCGAAACGGCTGTAGCGACATCGTCACCATGACAGAACGGTCCGCTGAAGATTGAAACTATCGCCATCGTCCGGCTCCTTTGTACCTGCACTCACGATGAGGTGTAAACTCACTTTCATCGCTATTTGCGGGACCTTGCCTGTTTCTCAATAATATGTTCTGGAATAACAATCTTCTTTCCCATGTCAGCGATCTCATATTTCTTGAACTCGCCGAGAATCAGCGGACAAGAAGCGTCCCCATCGACAATACATGTCCCTTTGAGGATTTCCGTGACCGCATGCGATACCGAGAGGTAGAAATGCTTCTCCCCAATTTTCTCATAAAGATGTGTGCGTCGGATAACATCTAACACTTGGTCATTCAACCCTGCAAATGATATTTCGATATCATCTTCACGGAGTTGGGTGACAATGTTGGAGAGCATCACTTCACCGGATGCGTCGAGTTCATTTATGGCATTACCAACCAATATGATATGTCTTAAATCAGGCATATTATTAATAGTTTCTACTATTTTGTCTTCGAGATAGTTTACATTGGCAAAGATTAGCGCGTTATTGAACCGGATGATTGCAAGGTGTCTGCAGAGGTGCAGGTTCCAGCGCTCAGCGTTCCGATAGTGCCCATCAGCGGTACGAGAGAGCAGGTCAATTTTCGGCTTCATATTGCGAAACAGATATAGTACCAGTGAGAGAAGGACTCCAACAATAATCCCCCGGTCAAGATGGGGTGCGAACAGGAGGGTGAGCACAAAGGTGGTCACCGAGATGAACCCGTCAAAACGTTGCGCTTTCCAGGCATGTACGAACCCGCTCCCATTCACCAGTCCGATTACCGCCATCATGATAACAGCGGCGAGTACAGATTGGGGCAGGTGGTATAATATTGGTGTAAAAAAGAGCAGTGTAATCATCACGATCAAGCTGCTGAATGCGTTTGATAACCCGGTTACAGCACCCGCTTGCAAGTTGACCGCAGAACGTGAAAACGAACCGGAGACCGGGTAACTCTGACCTACAGCGCCGACGATATTCGCTATGCCTTGCCCTATCAACTCCTGGTTCGGGTCGAGACGCTGGCCGGTGTGTACTGCCATCGCCCTGGCAATGGAAATTGCCTCCATGAATCCGAGCAGCGAGATCACAATAGCCATCGGCAGGAGTTCGACAATAATGCTCAGCTTGACATGGGGAACGGTGAACTGCGGTAACCCTCTCGGAATGTGCCCTACAACCGTACCACCCCCGACGAAAATGAGATCAGCCGTGTCGAGCTGACGGCTACCTACCTTCAGCTTCCATTCATGATTATCGGAAGCAACATCCGAGCCAAGGTCTGAGGTTAATAGGAACTCGTCAGCTTCCTGCGAAGGACGTATGAAGCGATATTCGCGCAATATACCGCGTGATTCGCTGGCGAGCTCACGTAGACCTTCAATTCTTACGTCATACTTCGCTAGTTGTGACCTAAGTTCAATCACCCTGACTGAATTTTCGCCATTTTCGGCAATAGCTTCACGAACATCTGCCGTTATTGCTATTCTCTCTTCCATTGATTGGTCGATCTCATCCAACGTCGCGTTATATTCTCTTATCTGTTCTTGCACTGGACGCGAAGCGATGGAATCGAAAGGCAATGCGACGTTTTGTTCAAATCCGATCAACCAGGATATCAGGGTAGTCACAACAACCGCGATCAGCACATTCGGGAGGCGGCGGTTAATTCGTCGCAGGATGATCATTATTGCGAACGCTAGAACAGCCAGGGCTAGTGTTGGCCAATGGGTGTGGTGAATTGCGGCGACAACGACCCGATATATGGTTTCATAATGATGTTCAGCCTTGTCCACAGTCACGCCGAACAGCTTGGACAATTGCGATGTTGCGATAATGATTGCGGCGGCGTTGGTGAATCCGTTGACAACTGGGTGTGAGAGGAAGTTGACTATCATTCCCAGCTTGAACACACCGAGGAAGAGCTGGAATAAACCCACGGTCAATGCCAGCATGATGGCATAGGCGATGAAACTCTCGCTTCCCGCAGTGGCCATCGGTGCCAGCGCGGTCGCAGTCATCAGCGATACTATCGCAACCGGACCAGTCGCGAGTTGATTACTGGACCCCCACAAGGCAGCGATAATCGGGGGGAGAAACGCTGCATACAATCCATAATAAGCTGGCAGGTCAGCCAGTTGGGCGTATGCCATCGACTGAGGGATCAGGACCAGGGCGACGGTCAACCCTGAGATGAAATCAACACGCAGTCTATGTAATGAGTATCCGTCGAACCATTTGAGAAATGGCAAAAGTTTAAGAGGTGAGAATCGCTGAGATGAACCGTTTGCGCTTTTATTTGCCCTCGGTTTCGCTTCCGAATTTGCCATCAATCCACTCCGCTCACGATAGATTGCTGAGGAAACGCTACGTCACACAGATCAGGTCAGGAAATTTCTCGCCCGGAATGTACTCACATGAATATCTTTGCACAAACCAGTCCGCCACAATTTCGATTACTGATTGACAGGCTTTCTCCTGATCGCCATTTGTGGCTTGTCCAGGCTGAACGTTGGATGGCGTCTTACCAGTGCAGCTAACGCAATAGAGTTTGTTATGTTTGATGCTGATTCACTGCTTGAAGGAAGCGCAATCGGAACGCAGCCCCCCATAACGACTGGCGCTGATGACATCTTGCAGAGGGTAACCATCGCCTTGTACATGGAGTTGCCGACGTGAATGTTGTTGGCTATCAATATATCTGCCGGTCCCTGTTCCATGGTTGGAATTGGAATGCAGGGGATAGCATCCGGCTTCAATGCATGGTCCAAACGAATAGGACCTTCCACGCATACGGTCGCATCACCTTTCTCGTTATAATATCTGGAGATCATTGATTCGGCGACTGTCGTGGGGGAGTTTGGAGATGGATCATCCTCAAAGGCCAGCAACCCTACCCGAATAGTCTTCTTTCCCAGAATTCTGGCTAGTTTGACCGCGTTCTTGAGTATCCCGATCCCCTGTTCGACGGTCGGGTTGGGTACCAGTCCCACATCTGATACCAGTGTCAATCCATCTTCACCGGGCCGTTCCATAACGCCAACCAGTGACATGAAATCCGACCTCTGCCTGAAATTGCTCCTGGTGTTGAACAGGTGACGGAAATAGTCTGGGACGCTTATTTGACCAGGTAAGAAGAAAACGTCTTCCGATTTCTGCCCGATGGTTGTTGCGTGAATAACGGAATCCTCGTCGGATTCTTTATTGATGACTTTCACATACTTTTTAGAGAAGTCTATTTCACTCATCATCTCACGAATGGCGGCCTCATCACCGATGATGGTGACTTTCACCAGGCCAGCTTCCACCGCCAGCTTGATCCCTTCCATCGTGTTTCGGTCGGGGGCAGGGGCGACTATGAGGTTCAGTCTGCAAGTAGCCCTAACAGCTTCGATAGCGAGCTGATGAATCTGGCTCAAACTCGAAACAGGTCCTGCTGTTGAATCCATGATTGCCTCATATCAATCTGGTAATTATTGAGTGAATTGAAATGCTGTCCGCCGGATTACCATGCGTAATCAATCGGATCAGGTTCAGTTAACCAGTCCAACGGGTCCGCTTTCCTCATGTATGGTGCCAGGTTTATTGCAGCCGCCAGGGTATTTTCTACATCTACATCGGTGGCATCCTCCAACAGATACGCCAGCGGAATTCTGCCGCCCAGACCGACCCTGGCTGTCTGAGCCTTGCCAAATATCTTCAGGGTGAGCGCCAGAATAGATCGTGTCTGCTGGTTGTCTACGATCAAGATGTCCGCCTGCCCCGCAACAGGTCCCTTCCAGCCTAGATATTCAACTGTCGCCGGATCGATTGCGGTGTCGAAACTCATCGGCCCTTCCAGGTCCATGCCCGGAATTTGTTCCAACTGATTCTGGCTGACCAGACACTTGCAGTTATAAGTGTGCAGGTCATCAATCCCAACCCGATCCAATGCTGAGAGCAGGGCGATTTTGGGTCGTTCTACCCCAAGTCCGGCGGCCAGATGGTACCCGTTTTTCATATGGAGTACCATTTGATTGAAAAGTGGGTTCTCGGGGTTGACAGGACCGACGATAGCGAATATACGCGGATATCCCGGAACAGACACCAGGCAGGCGCGGCTGGCACCATCTTCCAGTGATTGACGGTGATAGGGGTTGGAAAGCAAGTGATACAGCTGACCTTGAGAGAGGTCGCCTGGTAGTAATACATCCACCTCTTTCTCAACGCACCAATCTCTTAACAGGGCTAGTTGAGCGTTGGAATCGGAAACATGATGCACACTCACATCTCGATCCGGTATCATCCCCTGATCGAGATATGGTTTCATGACAGTTTCATCGCAGATAATACGCAGGGTGGCCCAACGTCTTTTAACCGCCATCAGGCCGGCTTTCAGGTAGTGATTCCAACTGTTCGCTACTACGCACAGGGTGGGAGGTTTTGAACCGGTAGATTTATCCAGCCGGCTCACCAGTTCTCTAATATCCTTGGGCACTTTGTTCATGGCTGTCTCTTTCGCCTTGCGGCTGCGTTCACAGCACCTAAACAGATTGCGTTAGTTGATCTGCCTGACTTGATGCCAGGCATCTGACACCGCATTGATATTGGCTGTAACAATCTCCGGGCGAAACAATCCCTGATGCTTTTCTCTCAACAAGGTACATACTTCTTCCAGTTCAAACATGCCAGTCACGCCCAGAAATGCACCCAGCATGGCCGTGTTCGTGATGGGGCGATGAAGGTGTTCCATGGCGATTCGGGTAGCTGGAACAGCGGCCACTTTGAACTGTGTCGATTCAGCGTTCAGAAGCGGATGTTCATCATCCACCTCAGCGTTCACCAAGAGGAAGCGGTTCTCATGCAAACCTGCCAGCGTAGGTGGTAAATCCAGCAACGATTTGTCGAGCACTATGGCAATGTCTGGTTCACGAATTGAACTGTAGAGGGTTATCATTTTCTTGTCGATGCGTGTAAATGCTTGAATGGGAGCGCCGCGACGTTCCGATCCGAATTGTGGGAACGACTGGACAAACATCCCTCCGGCGACCGTGAGTTCTGCGAGGAACTTGGCGGCTGTCACTGCCCCTTGTCCTCCGCGTCCGTGCCAGCGGATTTCGAGCGGGTAGTCAACAACCCAGTGTTTAGAGTGCGTATCCGTTCCTGATGATTGTGATTCCATTGTCACTTCACGGTTCGTTAACATCCGGTCATCCAGTTTACTTAGCCTTTGGATATGCCCCTGTGACCCGCGTCTTTTTGCGGTTCGCAGGGATCATCCAACTTCAGTTCTGCTATCTCGATAAAACAAAACGCTATTTCTATGTTCTACTTTAACCCTGTTATCACCTTCGGCGGTAACAGGGGCATGTCCGCTCACGGACTAACGCTCATAGGTAAGTCAGCTTCGCTTTGACCACGCCACCAGGTATTCCCAACGTGACTGGACATCACCTGCAAACCTCTCTACCTGTTCATCACCGAAGTGAGCGAAACGTCCTTGTAGATCCAGGTACTCTTTGATGGAAGTCGCCTCACCCATTGTTTGGATAGTCAATTTGTCACCATCCACAATTTCGACTAATGGGAACACTCTGCTGGTGATGGCTTTGCGTGCAACCCGGACAGTGTTCTTTTCTTCAAAACGCTGACCCGGAGGGCAAGGTGTAAACAGATGCAGGAAGCGGAATCCCTTTGTCCGTTTGGCGCGCTCAAGTTTGACCAGGTAGTCATCCGGGAAAGCTGGCGATGCTGAGGCGAAATATGGAATTCCATGCGCCGCCATGATCGTCAGAATGTCCTTCTTGGCCGTTGACTTGGGCGTTTCCTTCGGAGTTGTGGTTGTCCAGGCTCCCAACGGCGTTGCACCACTCTGCTGGATGCCGGTGTTCATATAGATCGGAAGAGCGTCGTGTAGGGAAAGAGTGTAGATCTCGGTGGTCGCCGTAT
>CAJVXH010000074.1 GCA_913009835.1 uncultured bacterium | reverse complement strand
ACGGCATACGAGATATATCAGTGTGACTGGAGTTCAGACGTGTGCTCTTCCGATCTTCATCACTCCAGCATCCGGATCCAGGGAACTGCCGACGCAGAAGAAGCCACCACCCTCCATCTCGATAATCCCCCAACCTTCATCCCAACTGTCACCACCAACGGCGATTTGGAATAAAATGTTTGAATCTTCGTCGATGAGGGCAATGAACATGTCGGATTCCTCAGAATTCTCTGAGCTGTGAGTGGTTCCCACCAGTGCGTATCTGTTATCAGAAGTGCGACACATATCGTTGAAATAGTCTGGCCACGGTCCCCCGATCAGGAGCTGCCAGACTTGCGTACCATCCGAATCAATACGGACGACATACCCATCACGGTTTTCCGACGTAAATGAGTGCGTGCTACCAGCGATTATGACACCACCGTCACTGGTACTTTCCATCGCCAGGCCTAAATCGTGTTCTGGACCTCCATAAATGTTGTCCCAGAGGATATTGCCATCATCCTCCATGCGAATCACTCGTACATCAGCGAGAAAGCCATCATCGGCTGAACCCTGAAAGCCTCCAATGTACCAGCCACCGGAACCATCTGGTATAACCCGCGTTGCTACACCGAAAAGGTAACCGCCGATGCTCTGCGACCAGAGTTCGTTGCGATCAGCATCCAATCGTACGACCCACATGTCAAACGCCTTGTCACCGAACGAGTTGCTCGTTCCCACTGCGATATAGCCGCCATCAGCTGTTTGCTGAGCGTGATAAAACTCCTCCATCAGCGTGTCACCCAGTGTGATTTCCCATGTCAGTTGACCATTTGCGTCAATCTCAGCCAGGTAACCGTCCATCATGTATCCATCTTCTGTTGAAGAAGTAAAGCCGGACAGGAGCGCACCACCACCCTGGATCATTTCAATCGACGAAAAAATTTCCGGATCGCTACCGACAGTAAAATCGCTGATCTGACGCACAGGCTGTTTATCAACTGCGCCAGCCACCGAAACACATACAACCAGTATCACAAGAAACATTCGAATGACAGTCATGAGAATACCTCAATTATTTCAGATTCAGTACGAGCAATGTAACGACAAAATGTCTGAAGGCAATCAATCACATCGTTTTGATAACCTCAACGCTGACTCTCCATTAGCGCAAGTGCTAACATTAAAATATCACAATTCGGCGTATCCATTCTCTAAGAAAGTACATAGCGATCTCTTTCGGACACGACTCTGTGTTGTAACCTTCCGGTGCATAATGCTGGTCGTATCTGTGTAGAAACGGTTATACTGTTTGCCGCATTTATCTGCGAAATGCTACCCCATTTTTTCCATCCAGGAGAATCACATGCGTCATCTTTACGTTGGCTTGGTCATCATGCTTTGTGCGGTGATGACGGCCTTCGCTGCTCAACCCATCCGGGGGTTTGTACTGGATTCGACGAGTGGTGAGCCTTTACCTGTCGCCAACATCGTTGTCGAAGGGCATAATATCGGATCTACGACTAACCTCGACGGGTTCTTCGTCCTCCCCGCAGTTGATCCGGGGACTTACCTGTTACACGTCAGCTATTTGGGATATTACCCTAACAGCGTCGAGGTTGTTGTTACCGATGCTGATATGGGAATGATTGAGATCGAACTCTCCCCCACCTCCATGAAGCTCGAGCAGGTGATATATACGGTGGATAAAATCGACGATGAAGCAATCCGCGAGAGCGCTCGTGTATCTACAGTCCCGGTTGACGGAACCACCCTTCGTGCCATGCCCAGCCTGGGCGCGGAGATGGATGTGCTTCGGACTATTCAAGCCATTCCCGGAGTGAAAGCGTCATCGGAAATCTCCTCCGCACTTTATGTGCGTGGGGCGAGCCCGGACATGACATTGATTCTGCTGGACCAGTCGACAGTGTATAACCCTTCCCACCTGTTTGGACTGTTCAGCACCTTCAATGCCGACGCCGTCAAACATATCCAACTGATGAAAGGTGGCTTTCCTGCTGAGTATGGAGGCCGGGCCGGTTCGGTGCTGGAAGTGGTTACCAACGATGGTAACCGTCGGGAATATGAAGGCTCGGTCATGATCAGTCTTATCTCGGCACGAGCTGCTTTTGAAGGCCCATTGCCTCAGGAACGAGGTTCTTTCGCTGGTTCATTCAGACGCACCTATTTCGAGCCAATCCTCGAAGCGGTACGAAACAGCAGCGAGGACTTCAAAGACCTGCCCGATTACTTTTTCTACGATGGAAACGCCAAGGTCAACCTTGACCTGACAAAAAGGACAACCCTGACTGTTGGCGGATATGTAGGACATGATGATTTCTTCGGTGAATTCGGCTCGTCGGACGCACGTTTGTCCGTCTCGAGTTACTGGGGAAACCGAACCGCCATCGCCCGTTTAAGACAGGTGCTCAGCAAAACTTCATTCCTGACCGTGGGCCTGGCATACAGCCGTTACCGCAGCGGGGCTGAAGTCTGGGATCTGGATGAGACGGGTGAGGACAGTGACAATCTGCTGGATGATTTCCGTAACCGTTTCAACGATATCGCTGTCCGAGCCGACTGGGAATTAATGGGCTGGCGGAATCATCGGATCAAGACGGGAGTGCAGGTCAGTCAGCTGAGTGCCGAAGTGAGAGAAGAATCGGAAGACCTGATCTGGATCGATATTGACACCTCCTCTGTAAACGTGGCCTATTACCTGCAGGATCAGTGGCGCATCAACTCCATGTTTGAGGTGCAGCCTGGTATTCGGGCAGTCTACCACGAGAGCGGTGACTATTTTGGCCTCGATCCACGTCTGGCCCTGGTATACCACCACAGCCCGGAGATGCGTTTCAAGTTGGCGGGTGGACGATATCACCAGTTCGTCAACCTCATCTCCGCGGGTGACATGCTCAGCTTCTACGATATCTGGCTGCCATATGATGGCACGGTCAAGGCTACGGTCATGAACCAGTATGTGCTGGGCTGGGAGTATGATTTCCACCCACAATACGAGTTCACCTGCGAGACCTACTATAACGACATGGAAAACCTGGTTGAGTTTAACCGAAACATTGACGAAGCCGACAGTTTCTCCGAAGCCTTCCTGGAAGGCGAAGGGCGATCCTACGGCGTGGAGCTCATGCTGCGCAAAAAGGCTGGGCGTTGGAACGGCTGGTTCGGTTATTCACTCTCCTGGTCAGAACGTCGTTTCCCGAACACTTACCAGAACGACGGGGACTGGTATCCGCCCAAGTGGGACAGGCGTAATGACTTCATCGGTGTCACCATGTACCCCCTGTCCGAAAACTGGGATATATCAGGCCAGTGGAGGTTCAACACCGGTCAGGGATACACTTCACGTGTCGCCCAGTATTCTCAACCTGAGGGACCTGTTGGCAACGAGAATCAGGGTGATAATGGACGTGGATCATTGTTCGGATCGCTCAATAATTATCGTCATCCGTCCGATCATCGACTGGATGTTTCAGCCATTTACAACCATCATTTCTTCGGTCTGCCAGCGAAGCTGACGCTGAGCGTTTACAACGTTTACAGCCGACGTTCGATCTGGATGCGGATCGAGGATCCCAGTGACAATCCGATCAGTTCAGTGGACATAAAACTGTTGCCAATCCTGCCTTTGGTCGGCTATGAAGTGAGGTTTTAATCATGACCAAATTCGAAAAAACATCCCGCCGCAGCCTGGCTCCTTTTGTTGCGGCCCTGCTGCTGACGTTAGCAATACTATTCGCCACTGCTGGTTGCGTAGATAATCCAACCGAGGCAGAGGATTTCGAACCACTGCCAGTGTTGTACTCATTCATCCAGAATGACGCTGCGGTGGACACCGTCACCCTCGAGTGGACTGCCGCCTACAATGTCTATTACGACCGGTCGTTACTGGGCATTCAGGATGCGGAAATCATCATGTACCCGACCCATAACGCATCTGGAGATCCGGTTGACACCACCGGCCGACCGGAACTCGTCATTCAATTCGAAGCTGCATCAGGGCACGAAATCTATGGCAAGTATGTTCCCGTGAATGATGGTTATCAACAACCCCAGTGTTTGTGGACCTATCGCATGGAAGCTCGCAAACCGGACGAAGGCGTGAACCTGTGGGCTGAAACAACTGTGCCGGACACTTTCAGCTATTACACTACCCATAAAAGCGATCCCCTCTCCATCCCTTTCAACGTTGACGGCGACACTCTCACCCGAGAGGATGACGAGATCTACATCAATTGGACCGAGAGTGAGACAGCTCGTGGATACATTCTTGGCATCATTGCTGAAACACCGAGGGATGAGCTGGTTCCACTCGATCCGGAGTGGGATCCGAATGATCCTGACGATGAGCTCGAGGACTATGAACGTGGTCGGCATAACTGGACTATCGCCCGCTACGACCAGCGCACAATGACCATCGCCTGGATATTCTTTCAATGGTCCGGATGGAACCAGATGTATATCAGCGCCGCCTCCGAATCATACTATGAGTACATGTTCTCGCTGATGCGTCAGGGTGACCCATCCTTGAAGCAGAATCCGACATTTAATGTGAACGGCGGGATCGGTGTATTCGGTGCTTATTCCACCCATGAATTCCGAATTATGCTTGAACGTGTAGAAACTGGCCCATAAATGGAGAGATGGCTTCTCATTGGAGACCGATAGAGGTTAATTATAGCTATTGTCACTATTCGGCGTTAGGTCTCCCTACATTCAGGATCGTGTCAGTATCAGTCTCTTGAGAATTTGTTGTTGAGCCGAAAATGGCTTACCTCAGGCATATTGTGTTGTTATTATTCTGAGTGTGTCTTGAGTGTGAGATGGCGATTATAATCCAGGGATGCTTGAGTTATGCAAGAATTTGAACCAGGTGTTGGATCGGGCAATATTTTACTCGTAGATGATGAATCTACCGTACTCGAAACCTCGAGTATGATGTTGGAGTTGCTCGGATTTTCCGTAACTGGACATACCTCGCCCCAATCTGCTCTCGACAGCCTGAAAGATTGTACACCTATAGATGTGATCTTCACGGATCTCGATATGCCGGAGATGAACGGTCGTGAATTTGCGAATGCAGTTCGAGCGATCTCCGCTGACATACCGGTGATCGTCGTATCCGGCTACGTGTTGGATGAGGAAGATTGGAAGCCGGATTTCGATGGAATTCTGATGAAACCGTTCCGTGTACAGGATCTCAAAGACAAGGTGGACGAGTTCCTGGCCAAGAAAGATCACTGATTCATTCGCTTTGTCGATGCGAAACCTGCTTGCAGATCATGTGCTACCGAACATGATCTGCACTTTTTTTGTCTTGGCTATTGCAGCGGGAGTTGTCACACCCTTAAATTGTCTCTGTCGGGTAGTCCGACAAGGATGGCAGGATTATCCTCATTCCGTCCATTTAACGGAAAGAGAGGTGTTGCCCGTGTCAGACCATTGTACGTGCGAATTGAGGTTGCGCGCCTGATGGCGCATGCCACAAAAACACCGCCGGGGGAGTTGCCTTGGCGGTGTTGCTTATAGATGGAGAAAACCGTGGACACTCTCAGGAGTGCCCACGGTTTTCTCTTTCTCACATCTAAAGATTTGAGTATCAGCTCTTGTTCCGGAGTGCCCGAGGCCGGACTCGAACCGGCACACTCAAAGAGCACAGCGCCCTCAACACTGCGTGTCTACCAATTTCACCACTCGGGCAAGTATAAAGGGATATACTACAGGAATGCTTATTCTTCCGCAGCCTCTCCGCTCTCACCATCTTCTTCGGTTGGTGTAGGAACGGTGTCCTTTGCCTGTTGAAGCTGTTGTTCAGTAGGATCAAGACTCGATTCACCGAGGAATTCGAGCGGATTATCCTGTTCTGAAGCGATAGCTTCCATGGTAACAGAACGTGATTCGTTTCCAACCCGAGAAATACCACCGAGGAGCAGAGCGTTAATGCCGAAAACGAGCGCCAGGCCAACGGTAAGCTTGTGCAACATCGTTCCAGCTTGACGTCCACCGAACATGGCCGAGCTCGCTCCACCAGCAGCGCCACCAGCAATACCTGCCAGGCCGCCACCTTTGGAGGCTTGCATCAGTACAGCAACCACCAGCAAAACGCTGACGATAACATGAATAACCAGGAAGAATCCGTATAGCATTGTACTTTCCTATCGTTCCGACAAAGGCCCAGCAAGATAACCGAGACCTTCAAGTTGTGCAAGTGGAGCTGAGCAAAAGCTCATCTGCTTGTATTAAATGGATATCCACTGTAAAAGCAATATCAGGATGCCGCCTTGATAATTGCTGAGAACTCTTCTGCTTTCAGGCTTGCGCCACCGATCAAGCCGCCGTCAATGTCTGTCTGAGCCAGCAATTCGTCAGCGTTGGCAGCTTTCATCGAGCCACCATAAATAATGCGAATCCCCTTCGCTACCTGCTTATCCACCGATTTACTAATCAGATTGCGGATGAAGGCATGGACTTCCTGGGCTGTTTCCGGAGTTGCCGTTTTACCTGTCCCAATGGCCCACACCGGTTCGTACGCAATAACCATTTTCGCTACTTCTTCCGGCTTGAAACGTTCCAGCGCGACCGAAACTTGACGTTCGATCACTTTCGGAGTGCTGCCATCTTCACGCTCCTCGAGAGTCTCACCGACGCAAACAACTGGCGTGAGACCTGCATCCAGAGCCGCTTTTATCTTATGACGGACTGAGGCGTCAGTCTCGCCGAAGAACTGTCGCCGTTCGCTATGTCCAATGACCACAAATTTGCATCCGGCATCAACCAGCATTGTTGCTGAGATCTCGCCGGTGTATGCTCCGCTCGGTTCGCTGTACAGATGTTGCGCGCCCAGCTCGACATCACTGTCGCCGATCGCTGCACGAACAGTATCCAGCAGCACGAATGGCGGGCAGAGCAACACTTCCACACCGTTCGTCTGCGAAGTGGTAGTTACAATTGCCTCTGTCAACGCGCTGGCCTCAGCACGTAACAGGTTCATCTTCCAGTTTCCCGCAATCAGCGGAGTCCGCATCATTCGCTCGAGTTAGTCCTGCGATTAATTTCGCAGAATTCTGTCCGGATATGTCCGGTATGTTTATGCCTTGTTGGTTAACGCTGCCAGCCCCGGCAACGTTTTACCCTCAAGAAACTCCAGCGACGCTCCGCCGCCGGTAGAAACATGTGAAACCTTGTCGCTGAATTTAAAGGTTGCAATGGCGGAAGCGCTATCGCCACCTCCGACCACGGTAACGGCTCCCTTTTCCGTCGCCGCAACCATCGCCTCAGCCACCGCACGGGTTCCAGCCACAAACTTGTCCATCTCAAACACACCCATCGGACCATTCCAGACGACTGTTCCCGCCTTGCTCACGATCTCGGCGTAGAGTTTAGCGGTCTCCGGACCGATATCCAACCCGCTCCAACCATCTTCAATCTCGCCACGTTTCACGATTCTGGTGTTAGCATCAGCCGCAAACTCATCAGCCGCAACGTAATCCACCGGCAATAGAACTTCTGCTTTGCTGCCCTTGAACGCTTCCAGCAGTTCACCCGCCATCTCGAGCCGATCATCCTCGACCAGTGACCCGCCGACGCTCAAACCCTCGCGCTTGTCGAAAGTGAAGGTCATTGCCCCACCCAGCAGAATGGTATCAACCTTGTCGAGTAGATTCTGGATTACGTCAATCTTCCCACTGATCTTCGCCCCACCGAGTACCGCCACAAACGGACGTTTCGGATTTTCTATCGCCTTGCCCAGGTACTCGATCTCTTTTTGCATCAAGTAACCAGCGACACACGGGCTGAGGTAATGAGTCACCCCTTCAGTGCTGGCGTGTGCACGATGGGCGGTGCCGAAAGCGTCGTTGACATATACATCAGCCAGACGTGACATCGCTGCCGCAAAATCCGGATCATTCTTCTTTTCGCCGGCGTGGAAGCGGGTGTTTTCGAGCAGTACAACGTCCCCATCCACCATCCGCTCGGTGTACAACATCACTTCCGGCCCGATTGTATCCGGCAGCAATTTGACTTCCTTGCCCAACAATTCGCTGAGCTTGCGGGTGACAGGTAACAAGCTGAAACGTTGTTCCGGCGTACCTTTGGGACGGCCCAAGTGACTCGCCAGGATCAACCTTCCGCCACCTTCAATAATCTTCCGGATCGAGGGAAGAGCGGCCCGGATACGTGAATCATCCGTAACTTCCATCATGTCGTTGAGGGGTACGTTGAAATCCACCCGCATCAACACCTTTTTACCGGCGACCTCGATGTCGTCGATGGTCATCTTGTTGAATTCGTTGGCCATGCTGAGATCCTGTGACTAAAACGCCTTGGGACACTTACTCCGTAAGTGTCCCCTATTAACTCAGTTTCAGGCCCGTGTTTGCTTGCAAACGCGGATCATCCGAAGGTCAGAACGTTTGCTCAGCCGCGCTTGACACTCCAAGCACGGGCCTGTCAGTTCCCACAGCCCGTAGCCTCAGAATCACATACTCGCAATCTTGGCAATCAGATCGACGACGCGGCTGCTGTATCCCCATTCGTTGTCATACCAGCTGAAGACCTTGATGAAATGGCCGCCGCCCATGGTACGGGTCAACGGCGCGTCAAAGATGGAGCTGTGCGGGTTGCCGACGATGTCTATGCTGACAATCGGATCCTCATTGTACTCGAGGATACCCTTCATCGAACCTTCCGCCGCCTCCTTCATCGCCTCATTAATCTCTTCCACCGACGCCGGTTTAATGAGTTCAGCGGTCAGATCAACGATGGAACCATCGGGGTGCGGACTACGGATCGCCAGACCATCCAACTTGCCATTCAGATCCGGGATAACCTTGCCCACCGCTATGGCCGCACCGGTGGTCGTCGGAATCAGGCTGACTGCAGCGCTGCGTGCGCGACGTAGATCCTTATGAGGCGCATCGAGCAACGCCTGGTCGTTGGTATAGCCATGAGTCGTGGTCATCAATCCATGCTTGATGCCCCAGGTATCATGCAGAACCTTCGCGATCGGCGCCAGGCAGTTGGTGGTGCAGGAGGCGTTCGACACGATCTGGTGCTCAGCCTTCAAATCGCTGTCATTAACACCGAGGACAATCGTCGCATCAATTTCATCTTTCGCCGGGACGGTTAACACAACTTTCTTCGCGCCGCCTTCCAGATGCTTCGCTATTTGCGCACGTTGACGGAAGACGCCTGTCGATTCGACGACCACATCCACACCCAGATCTCCCCACGGAAGCTGAGCAGGATCACGTTCAGCCAGCACCTTGATCTTCTTGCCGCCGACGGTGATTGAGTTGTCATCATACTCGACCGTGTCCGGGAAACGACCGTGTGTGGAATCATACTTCAGCAGGGTACCGAGTGTCTTAGCATCGGTAAGGTCGTTGATCGCTACGAATTCGACGTCACTGCGTGCATGTGCCGCCTTGAAAACCAAACGTCCGATACGCCCGAAACCGTTGATGCCGATACGCGTTGCCATGACTTTCTCCTAATCGTATTCGAATGAACACCAATTTAACGTTCATCAGTGGATCTACACCTGATCACAAGCGGAAAATACGTGCTATTTCATCCATGTCCACTCCCCCCGGAGACGGCTGTTCCATCCTCCCGAGCGAGGTCACCGGGCCGGACTGGAAATCCAGATTCGATTGGATGTCCACACTCTCAGCATATAGCTTAACCCATGCACATCACCGCCATCATCCCGTTCTACAACGGGAACGACACTCTTCCGCTAACGCTTGAGGCGTTGACAGGTCTGGAGCGTCCGGCAGATATACAGCTCGATATCATCATCTCCACCGACGGCCTCGACCAGAATCCTGACATCAGCGTGGGGAAAAACCTCCCGATTACCGTCATCCAGGACGAACAACGGGGTCAGTCGGCGACGACCAACTGTGGAGCACGTTACGCTCGCGGTGACCTGTTGTGGTTACTCGCTCAGGACATGGTTCCGCAGCCGGACGCCTTGACCAGATTGTTCGCACGCTACAATCAATTCGACAATCCGCTCATTCAGGGTTTCATAGAGCACAATCCCGAAGACCTCGCTGATCCGTTCGTGCAGCATGTGCTGGATTCCGGGCTGCAATTCACCTACGGCAACGTCAGCAATCCCGACCAGCTCGATCCGGGTCTGCACTATGCACCGCACGCGCTGGTTCGTCGTGATGCATTCCTGATGCTTGGCGGCTATGACGAGCAGCTTCCCTATGGCATGCAGGACACAGATCTCGGTCTGCGTTGGCGGCTCAATGGTAGACGAATCGTTCTCGCTCGTGATTCGGTAGTGATCCATCATCATCGTTACCGGTTCAGCGCCTATCGTGAGCGTGAGGAGAAGATCGGCGCAGCGCTGGTAAGCATGTTTATCAAATGGCGCAAGGAAGCGTATCTCAACCGCTACCTGATGACTCAGCAGGTCTTCAGTCAGTCGCTGGGGCCGGACATTGCGGTAGCTCAGCAAATAGGTGAACAGTGGGAATTGACTGGGCAGATTCCACCGGGTAATGGTGGATTCAAGGGGCCGTTGACTGTTCCCGGAGACGCACTCAAATCAGCGTTCCTGATCACAATGTCGTGGGCACGGGTTGAGGGAGTACGTGTGGCGCTGGATGAACTCGGAATGCTGGATCATCTGCCACCATTACCCAAAGGATTCGATCCGCAAAAAGATCATCCCACGCAGTGGATTCGGGAAATGGCGGGCTAGTGAGCCCTTTCACGTCGCGGGCAGAAACGCTTCCGCGATCTGGGCGTAGTTAGCTTTGAGATACAGGCCCGTTCTGGAAAACTCGTCAAGCGCGGATCATCCGCGACATGAATGTCGTGGGTATAACATTTGAGACTGCGGTATTTGGGTTTCAGTGTTTTACAGTAGCCTATTGTCCGCAGCCTATAGCCTGTTATTTCCTCACACCTGATTTTAGATTCATCTGACCCGACTCCGATCCAGAGTTGTCTCTGCATATATTCCTGAACTACAGATTCAGACTTCCGATTGTTCAATCTTAGTCGTAGATTTGAAGATGTATCGGAATGCGCGCTACGACAAATCCTACGCAACGTCTCCATTCTGACCGCAACACGAGGACACACTGATGAAGACTATCGCACTGATTCTAGGCTTGACGTTAATTGCCGGTGGGGTCATAGCCCAGCCACCTCCTACCAATTTACATGCCACACATGATGGAGAGGGCACGGTCCTTTTAACCTGGAATGCGCCGGGATTTAATGGGCCTTCAAGTATGAGTGGCCTGGTTGAATGGCCGACCACATTAGATGAGAGACTCAATTGGACGCCACCTGACCCGGATCAATTGCTCCAGCAGTGGGAAAATCTGCAGAATTCCACCGATGAGCTGGATGATCTGGCCTTCTATTTCGTGTACCGAAATGGCAGCCCCATTGAGATCGTGTACGAAACTTCATTTGAGGATCACCTGCCTCAGACGGGAACGTACATATACACTGTAACCGCGTTTCACGATGAGGGAGAATCAGAACATACACCGGAAGTGGCTGTAACCTGGTATGAGCAGGTAAACTTCGCCATCGATGAAGACTTCGAAGATGGTGATATTCCCATTGGCTGGACGGTTGAGGCGACCATAGCCAGCTATACCTGGCATGTTGGTGCAGCGCCTTTTGCTCATCAGAATGAATTCCCGACTAACGTGATGTTTGTCGATTCTGACGGCGCAGGTTCAGGCCCGCATCTTCAGGAACGGTTGATACTGCCCAATTTTGATTTCTCTCTGGCCACTTTTGTCGAGCTCGAATATTCGTGGTTTATGACCGAGTATATCGAAGAACATTGTTATGTCCAATACCGCGTTGACGGTGGCGACTGGCAAACCATTGCCGATTACAGCGAGGATGGGTATGGCCTGGACGTTGTGCACGATCTAACAATCGAGCTGGTTGGCGAATCTGATGCTGATATTAGCTTCTACTATGATGACCTGGATAACTGGGGCTACTATTTCGGAATCGATGATGTGGAAGTGCGTCGGGACGCTGTTCAGGAAGATCCCGTGGTTCTCGATGTTATCGGAATGGCGACGACGATTCAACCGTCCGGCGGCGTGGTTGGTTTCGATTTGCATATAACCAGCCAGATAAACCAGACTTTCAACGATCTCTGGTTCTGGTCAAATATCACCTTGCCCAACGGCAGCGAAACAGCAAATATCATACAAAGGCAGTTCAACCTCACCCCGTTCATGGATGTCAGCTATCTCTATCTGCAGCAGGAAGTTCCACCCGAAGCACCTGCAGGAGATTATTCATATAAAGTATACGTGGGACAGAGCCTTCAGAATGCCTTGCTGGAGGACTCATTCACCTTCACCAAGCTGGGCGCAGCAAACGAGATGGACGAGTTCGTTTTCGATCCGTCTGAATGGGAATTGCACGGCCTGACCCAACTGATTTCAGATGAAACTGCTGTGATATTGCCATCTGAATATGCGTTGGAAGCCGCCTGGCCGAACCCTTTCAACGCCATGACCACGCTCACCCTTCAGCTCCCGGAAAATGCGCCTGTGACAGTAACGGCGTACAACGTGATGGGGCGTGAGGTGGCGATGTTGGTGGATAACGTTCTACCTGCTGGCAGCCATGAGGTGGTGTTCGACGCGCGCGACTTAGCTAGCGGAGTGTATTTCGTGCGTGCGGATGTACCGGATCAATTCAGTGGGGTTCAGAAGCTGGTGTTGATGAAATAGATAATACAGTCCTGAGTCCCGAGTCTTGTGTCTTGTGTTTTGTGTCCCGAGTCAACAGGCCCGTGTTTGGAGTGCAAACGCGGATTATCTGACGATCGTTTGCCCCGACTTGCTCGTCAAGTCGGAATTATCAATCAACAATGACATGGATTATCCCTGCTGGCGAAGCCCGCAGGGGCACCACGAATCATGCCGATGGAATACCCGCGCTTGACTAGCAAGCACAGGCCTGTATTCTCACAACGGCTTCTTCTTTTCCTGTTTTTCACTCAAGACTCAGGTCTCAGGACTGCCTCACCTCACATCAACCTCGACCTTCGGCGTGTCGGGCATATAGTTGGCTGGCGCCTGCCATGTCTGAACGTTATCGAGAATCATCGTGTTTCGGAAGAAACCGGTCATAGAGAAATTCTCTTTAAACGCTGCAAGCCCCCAGGTAACTTTATCTTCCGGCTCTGTGCTGATACCGAAATCATACCAGTGGAAGCCGCGTTCGTGTGCGTGCAAAATGCTGTCATGGACCAGCAATGGCGAAGGACGCAGGTTCTGAGCCTTATGATCATGAGCTATGTAGAACTCGAGCATCACCTTCTCGTTGCACACGAAGTTCAGAATGCAGGCAATCGCCTCGCCGTTGTAATAAGCCATCGATGCTTCCAACTGCTTGGGTGCGAGTTCGGCGAGTGATTCGATTTCGTCACGTGTATGAGTCGGGGTGGTGCCTATCCTGGCTCGGTTCTTGGACAGGATATCGTAGAAGACATCGAGCGTTTCACCCTTGAGTGGGATGTTGTGCTTGATGGTGACGCCTTCACGTACGGCCTTACGGATTGCGGTGCGTGTCTTGTTATCATACTTGGCGATGAGCAAACGTTCCGCCAGTGGCAGATCACGCAGGTCAATCGCCTGAGTATAATCTTGCTTCAGATAGGTGAAGCCAGCCCGCCGCATTGTGAATTCGACGGTGTCGCCTATGCGTGAGTGATAGAAGATGGGTGGCGGCGTGCAACGCAGGCGTTCGATGCCCTCATCTTTCGCTACAGAGATGAGGTCATGCACCAGGCGGTGGACGTGGATCAGGCTGACATCCTCCCGGATCAGCAGGCCACCATACGATGCGCCCGGGTGGCTGGTCCATGATTTCAAACCGTCTTCGTCACGGAAAGCTCCCGGCCAGGCGGCGACAATGTGCCCTCGACGTCTGAAGATCAGATGACGGTGCTGGAATCGTCCCTCGGAATGGTAATCGAAGAAGCGTTGCTGGTTGAACAGGTTTCCCTGCAATGATCGGCGAATGAAGCGGTCCCATTCGGCGCGATGATCTTCGGTGTAGAATTCGATGTCGAAATACATTGGCGTGTGTTTGTTGTGGTCGTTGTTCAGAATATAGGGCTGGATACAGGCCAGCGCATGCACATGCCCCTGTTACCGCCACAGGCGATAACAGGGTTGATCCGCAAGTTATTTAGCAGCTATCGGTTTTCTCAGCATCAGGACCAACATTAGATAATCCCTGCGAACCGCAAACAGACGCGGGTCACAGGGGCATGTTCCAAGCAGATCACAGGGGCATGTTCCAAGCAGATCACAGGGGCATGTTCCAAGCAGATCACAGGGGCATGTTCCAAGCAGATCACAGGGGCATGTTCCAAGCAGATCACAGGGGCATGTTCCAAGCAGGTCACAGGGGCATGTTCCAAGCAGGTCACAAGGGCATGTTCCAAGCAGGTCACAAGGGCCACCCATCCCCCTGTCACCTGCCCCAGCGACCTTTCCTTCTTATTGTATAGACTGTACCTTGATCAAATCCGTATTGGGGCAATGAGGCATCACCCTGAAAGGGAGAGCGGGGAACTTGGCCATCCGGGTAGAACAGTCCATCACCTTCGAGAATGCTGAGGCGGTGTATGCCGAGCTGAGCGGATATGTCCGTGACAGCGGCAACCAGGTCGTGCGCTTCGATCTCTCCGGTTTAGGCGAGATTGACTCAGCTGGGCTGGCAGTATTCCACCGTATACATAGTAATTTACGGATTGATGGACGTCAGATCGAATTCATCAACATCCCGGACCGTGTCCGCCAGTTGTTCGAGCTGTCCAACATTGAGCATCCTTCTGCGGGCGCAGTTTCTCCACCTGTACATCAAGGTGAACTGGAGCGTATCGGCCAACTCTCGCTTGAGGCGGCTTCTGATTTCCGTGACATGCTGGGCTATATCGGAAGAGTCACCCTAGCCTTGATCTGGAGCATGGGTCATCCGGCAAAGGTTCGCTGGGGAGATGTGACGCGTTATGTGCAGGAAACCGGCGCGGATGCTCTTCCGATCGTCGCCCTGATGAGCATGTTGGTCGGGTTGGTGATAGCCTTCTCCTCTGCAATACAGTTGGCCCAGTTTGGTGCGAACATTTTTATCGTGGATCTCATTGGTATCGGGGTAACGCGTGAGATTGGCCCGTTGATGGCGGCGATCTTGTTGATCGCCCGTTCGGGCTCGGCTTTCGCGGCTGAAATCGGCACCCAGAAGATCAGCGAGGAGATTGACGCATTAACGGTTATGGGTCTCAAACCGATTCCGTATCTGGTTATTCCACGCATCATTGCCACATTGTTGACGCTCCCTTTGTTGACAATATTCGCCGACTTGTTCGGCGTGATCGGTGGAATGATCATCGCACAGGTAAGCCTTGATGTTACCCCGACGATCTTCATTCAGCGCATGGCTGAGGCGGTGTCGTTGTGGGATATTTCGTCCGGAGTGCTGAAATCATTGTTCTTCGCGGTGCTGATTGCCGGGACAGGATGCTACCGGGGCATGGAAACCAGTGGCGGCGCGATGGGAGTCGGACGCAGCACCACGGACTCCGTGGTCAGCGGTATCTTTCTGCTTGTGGTGGCTGATTCGGTTTTCGTCATCCTCTTCCATTTTCTGGGGCTGAGCTTTTGAGCGGCGAACAAAAAATAGCCATCCGGGTGCGGGATCTTGAAGTAAGTTACGACGATAACCGGGTGTTGCAGAATATCAACTTCGACGTACACGAGGGCGAAATTCTGGTCATCCTTGGCGAGAGTGGCTGTGGGAAATCAACCTTGCTCCGTCACATGCTGATGTTGCGATCTCCACAAGGTGGCAGTGTGCATTATGGAGATATTGATTTATGTCAGGCTTCCGAGAATGAATTGGATGAAATACGCCGCGATTTTGGCGTACTGTTTCAGTCGGGCGCGTTGTTCAAATCGCTGACACTAGGTGATAATGTCGCGATGCCGGCGGTTGAGTTTACAAATCTATCGAAGGACACTATCGAGGAACTAGTCCATCTCAAGCTGGAAATGGTCGGCCTCGGCGGGATGCAGGAGTTGATGCCCAGCCAGTTGAGTGGCGGAATGCAGAAACGTGGCGGCCTGGCACGGGCGATGGTGCTTGATCCCAAGGTGCTGTTCTTTGATGAACCTTCTGCGGGGTTGGACCCGGTGACGAGTGCCTCGCTGGATCATTTGATCATCACTTTGAACGAGACACTGGGGATCACGATGGTGGTGGTCACGCACGAACTGGAGAGCATTCACGCCATCGCTCACCATGCTATCATGCTGGGGAAGAACCACCCCGGAATTCTCGCTGAGGGGACGCCAAACGAGTTACAGAACAGCGATATTCCGCGTGTGCGGGCGTTTTTCAACCGGGAACGTTATGACGAGAACCACGGTGTGCTTTCAGGGAATTGATAAACTCCTGTATTGGGCACAGGGTGTCATTTTGAAGCCGTCGTCTGTTTAACGGCTGAAAAAGGTCGAACTACATAACTGGTCGTGACTTGCACAAACCGTTGGATTAGTTAGACCTTCTTCATTCCGTTCTGCAAAAAGACGCCGAACTTCATTCAGAATGACCTATACCGAGTCGTACTTTCAAGAATTACTATAAACTACGGAGAGCGAGGATGAACAGCGTTTGCGCCGCTAGAAAACTCGCAAGTCGGGATCACAAAGAGTCAAAGCGTCTGATCAGCCGCGTTTGCAAGCAAACACGGGCCTGTCTGTTTCTCAGGTCTCAGGTCTCAGGACTCAGGACTCAGGTCTCAGGACTCAGGACTCAGGTCTCAGGACTCAGGACAGCGGCTGGTCCTTACGCGTGGAGGATAACCCATGCCCTCGGTTAAAACTAATGCTATCCGGGTGGGCGCGTTCGTGGTGGTCGGGGTTGTGATGAGTGTGCTCGCCTTGATCTACTTCGGCGCCTCCGATTTGCTCGAACACCGCCAGACCTATGTCACCTATTTCGATGTGACCGTGCAGGGTCTCAACCTGGACAGCCCGGTGAAGTTTCGTGGGGTAACTATCGGAAAGGTGACCGACCTGCGTATCGCCCCGGATGGCGAGTTGATCGAAGTGGAGATGAGTCTGGAATCTGATTTTCCGGTGACAGACAGCCTTGCCGTAAAAATGAACATCACTGGCATCACTGGTCTACGCTACCTGGAAATGGATTTCCCTTCCATCCCGGAGCAGAGACTCAGCCCGATCATCACTTTCGAACCTGAATACCCGGCTATTCCCAGTGTTCCGGGCGGTATTGAAGAACTTAGATCGGAAGAGCACACGTCTGAACTCCAGTCACACTGATATATCTCGTATGCCGTCTTCTGCTTGAAAAAAAAAAAAAAAATATAATCAAAAACAATGCTCTAAAAAACAATGTTCTACCCCATCGTTATATTGTTCACACTTACACTTTAATCACATCGCATGTGTCTACTGTGTTCTATACTTGTGTGCTAACAAT
>CAJVXH010000073.1 GCA_913009835.1 uncultured bacterium | reverse complement strand
AAAACAACGACTCTGTCAACCGACCTCAGCGCAGCCATCACGTGCGCCCGATCCTTCTCATTGTTGATCGGACGGTCATTACCCTTGAGACGCTTCACACTGGCATCACTGTTCAACCCGAGAATCAACACATCTCCCAGACCCCGTGCGCGCTCCAACAGCGTCACGTGTCCAGCATGGAGTATGTCAAAACACCCATTTGTGAACACCACGGTCTTACCCTGTTCACGCAGCTGTTCACGCCATTTCAGTGCTTTTTCCCATGAAACAGTCACGTCGACCATGTGTGGATCTCCGTGGTTTCGCCAGAACATGCTAACGTCCGGCTATACACAAAGAAAGCCCCACTCTGGAGCTTTGCCGCTTCAACCGTACACTGGAAAGGTATCAGCTACTCAATTCATCCCAGACTGGATTGGCTTCCGGTGGATGCTTCAATCCCTCTCCTGATGGTTGTGGGCGATACAAGAATCGAACTTGTGACCTCTGGTATGTGAGACCAGCGCTCTAACCAACTGAGCTAATCGCCCAAGTGCCAGACTGCAAACGCTTGTCGCAGATCCCAGCGCTATTCAATCCCCTCTCAGCTCAAGGCAACGAATGTACAATATCAACTGTTGATACGCAAGACAACACCGCGAGTTGCGAGTCTCAAATCCGCTAACCCTCAACCTGATTCAGCAAATCCTCTGGTGTGATCGGCACAACACCCACTCGTCCTACCACATACTCCGCTGCATGCGTTGCCAAACGCACCGCCTTAGCTCCATCAAGCCCGGAGATCATAGCCAGGGTTATGGTGCTGATGACAGTGTCGCCAGCGCCGGAAACATCAGAAATCCTGCGAGGTTTTGGTTCAACATGTACCGGATTATTGTCTCCATCCAACAACATCATCCCCTGCGAACCACGTGTTATCAGCACAGCTTCAGCCTGCAAACGATCCTTGAGCTCACGGCAGGCCTGTTCCACCTCGGCAGTCTTATGCAACTCAACACCCAGCGCATTTTCCGCCTCGCGCAAATTGGGCTTGAACAGGGTGGCATGCTGATACTCAAAGAAATGGTTGGACTTGGGATCGACCATTACCGGCACGTCGTACTCAGAAGCGACAGCTATCGTTTCACGAATCAGGGATGCTGTCAGCAGCCCCTTGTTGTAATCCTGGAGAATGACCGCATCTGCACTTTCAATTGCCCCCCTCACCCGTTCAACAAGCTGACCCTGGACATTCACCGCAGCTTCGCCCTTCTTCTCGCGATCCACTCGAAGTAATTGCTGGTTTCCAGCTATTACTCTCGTTTTCACGGTGGTCGGACGGTCATTTGCGACTATCATCCCCTCGGTGTTTGCGCCGTGCTGCTCGAGCAGCTGCACCAGGTTCCTGCCGTTCTCATCATCGCCAATCAATCCAATGGCATCGCATGAGGCACCGAGACTGGTCAGGTTAAGAACGACATTGCCCGCCCCACCTGGTCGCTGAGCGTCCTCATTGGCCTCAACCACCACAACCGGAGCCTCCGGGCTTATTCGACTCACCTCACCCCAGATATATCGATCGAGCATGAAATCCCCGATAACCACGACACGTTTGTCGCGCATCCTCTCGAGGACTTTCTTTACATATTTCCGTGTAAGTCCAGACATAGTCTACCTTACGTTTTCAGGCCTTGTCTTCCATCTTCTATGCAACCACAACCACTGCTCGGGATGACGGCGGATGTATGTCTCAAGACGGCTGGTTAAATCCGCTACTAAAGTGTGAGTGTCCTTCTCACGATCACCCGTGTTCGGGACCTTCACCTCTTCGAACTCGCAATGGATACGTCCATCCTTCTCGCGCCAGGTCTCCATGGTCATAACGTTCGGGCAACGCTTCAGCGCGTAAGTCGCCACGCCCCTGAAAGTCGAGGCTTCCCGCCCGAAAAATGGAACAAACACACCGTCCTTGCGTGCGTCTTGATCGAGCAAGATCGCAATAATCCGATTACGTTTCAGTGCATCGAGAATCCCACGCGCAGCGTCCGAGCGTTTGATTATCTCCACTCCCGCAGAGCGTCGGTGATAATCCAGCAACTCTTCGATGAGCGGGTTGGATTGCTGTGCGACTACATAAGTGATCGGATAGCCTTTCCAGGCCGCCCACGCACCCATCACCTCCCAGTTGCCGAGATGACCGCTGACCACGAACCCGCCTTTTCCCGAAGCGACCGCCTTGTCGAGGAGCTCCACAGTTCGACCATGGACAACCGCCCACCGGTCAAAGGAACCACTCGCAAGAACAGGAATCCGAGCCAACTCCGCAGCAACTGCCCCAAAATGTGAGTACACTCGTCGCACGGTTCTCCTGCGCCATTTCAGAGTGCTGTCGGGATAGGCGTGTTTAAGATTATCCAGCGCCACATCAACCCGGATATGTAGCAGGTCATGGATCAGCACTGCAAGTATACTGCCCAGACGTAGCGTGGTACGATGAGGAAACGCGCGAAAGAACATCGCAACCAGCTTCGCCGCCGCTTCTTCCACCACGATCTGGAGTTGTGATTTAGGGTGACTCATGTGCGTGTACAATCCGAAAGTGTCTGATGATATGCAAACGGAAACATAGCAAACGAATACCACCGGGAACTCCCGTCAAGAGCCATTCGTACAAATGGCAGAGTTCGGCCATGATTATCAATGTACGGGATTATCTGACCATTCCAGGCGAAAGAATTATGAGACATCGGATTCGGCGACACATCTCCATTATCCTGTTCAGCGGCATCACCTTGATGATGCCCATTTCCCTCGTGTTTGCGCAAAACGAGCCACCTCCTCCGAGGCCATTGGAGCCGGATTCGATCCGAATCTTACGTGCTCCGCAAACCAATCCCTCGCAGAACTTGTTCCAACAGAATCCCAATTCTGAAGAGAGACAGAAGCTACGCGCTTTGAACCAACAGCGGAATACAGCTCGCCAGTATGAATTTATGGGCCAAAATGAACTCGCTTTGATCCACTACCGGCGTATGTATGAAACAGATCCGTCTGATCGTCAGGCTTTCGATGGATTGCGACGCAACTTGTCCGCCCTGGGTCGTTACGATGAGATCGAGAAACTGCTGCGCGCCGCTCTGGAAGATGAAATCCCCTTCGAGAGTCGCGCAAAACTTCTCGCCGAATTGGGCGGGGTATTGTGGGAAGCGGGCGAATTGAATCGAGCCGATTCCGCATGGACAGCAGCGCTGGAGGTTTCACCCGCCAATGAGCGGAATTTCCAGGAGGTCGCTAGTATTCAATTGCGCCTCTATCTGCTCGACCGGGCAACAAAGACCTACCAGCAAGGTCGCAAGGAACTGGATGATCCCTACCTGTTTTCAATACAGATGGCCGGCCTGTACACCGCGAGTATGAATTGGAAGAACGCCGCAAAAGAATACCTGATGACGTTGCGAATCAACAATATGCGTGTTCACTATGTACGCCGTGGCCTGGCGAATTTCCCGGACAGCCCGACAGCTAATGAAGCCGTACTCAAAAAGATAGAGGATGAGCTGAAAGACACCCGTGGAAAAGAGCCCTGGAATGGCCACCGTATTCAGCTATACGAGCTCCTCATTGATCAACAAACAAAGAACGCTGATTTCGCAGACGCTCTGGAAGCTGTCGCGGAACTTGATGAATTGGAGCATGGCAATGGTGATCGACTGCTGCGCTTCGCTTCCCAAACCCTTGATGAAGGATACCAACAGGTTGCAGCCCAGGCATTGGATATAGCCGCCGAACGCCTGCGTGATCCGGAGGGTGCGGATGTGGTAGATCTGATGCGCGCCAAGATTGCACAATCCCTGGGTGAATTCCAGCGCTCAGATTCGCTGTTGAGCGTGGTGGCTGATGATCCTGCCTCCGCGCGCGTCGAACGTTCGGCTCTCATGAGCCGCGGACTGATTCGTCTCCAACAACTGGATCGACCCCTGGAAGCGGCGCAGGATTTCCGTGTTGTCAGAAAAATGGGATGGCCTGAAAATGACCGTCGCCTCGATTATTATGAGGCTATTGCCTTAATCCGGACTGACAGCCTCGATGCCGCCATCATCCCACTCCAGCGAGAAATCCCCCAGGAAAATCTGGATGATGCGAGTTCATTTGGATTCATTACAGAATCTGGAGTTGTGGGCGACACTGACCTCAACCATCTCGCGGCCAGAATCATGCTCTGGACAGGCAAACGTGAGCAGGCATCCGCATTGCTGGATTCATTGCTGAATCCGCCGGTAGGCGCTTCTGCCGAGAACGAAACCCTCTTACTCCTGCAATTGATCACTACCAGCCAAGATTCAATCGCGCTGGATTTGTTCGCGGAAGCGGACTATGCCCGTTTCAGAGGTGATATCCCGGTAGCATTAACCCTTCTGGATTCTCTCGCGTTGAATGAGAACACACCGGAACAGCTCGCGGTGGAAGCCGATTACTCAGCCGCAATGCTCCATCTGACTCAATCCGACAGCGCCGGAGCGATTGTTGAGTTCGCCAACCGTCATCCAGAACATCCACGGGTAGAAGAGGCCTGGTATCAGCTCGGGCTGTGGTGGGAAGCGAAGGGCAACTATTCGGATGCGGAGATCGCCTACGAAATGGTGCTGATGGACTTCCCCGACGGTCTGCTGCAATCGCTGGCACGCCTGCGTTTAGAAGAACTGACGGTACAGCTCTTCCTGCCCGATCTGCCCGCTGAGGATCTGTAGATTTCGGGCTCAGGGCTGACAGCTGTTCATCTATTCGGCACCACTCTCTCGACCTGATCGAACTTGCCTGTAACCACCACCCCACGCTCCTGTAAATTATCCTTATAACTGTTATCTGTTTTGAATTCAGAACATTGCCCTCTATATTATTAGTGTACCATTGCCTAAAATTAACAAGCAATGCGTTCAAACCAGTGGAGGAGATCACATGTCGAAAAACTCAATTCTACGGATTATTTTACTATCAGTTATCGTTGTATCTATCGTGGTGTTAGCTGGTTGCGAAGAGCGGCCGAGTTCTGTTGAGCCAACTTCTGAATCAACGGACACCGGATTCCCGGTTACCATTTTCAGTTCACCGGAGAGGACTAGAGATGCTGTAGATGCGTTCCGCACTGCTACAGACATAGCGTATCAAAGTGGCGAGAACGAAGTCGTTCCATATGCGGCAGATGTCGTATACATTCGGAACAATCCCGAGGCTGCCCGCAACTACGTGCTGAGTATGGGCGAAAACTATCAATACCCCCCCGTCATTGTGGGACCCACATCAACTTCTGAGGCTTCGGCGATTCTGAATCTACCAAAGGCCAGTGATATTCTGATGTTAAGTCAATATCCACTTGCTGCCGGATTACGATCTGACGACAATCTGCTATGTTTTGCACCTACACCGGAACACGAATTGAGCGCACTGTATTCCAATATGCAAGGAGGTTTGGTTGATTGGGGTGCGACAATTTTCCCTGTTATGCCATCCGACTATCAATACATGACAGAATACCTGGATGCTACAGAACCATACAGATATAGATCCCATCTACTTAGTTATTGGGAGCCGTTTGTATTCGCTCCCGGTAATGTCCAGACCGCATTAGCTGAATTTGACGACGATATGCATGATCAGTATGGTTTGGGACATGTATACCTGCTCTTCGTTGGTGCCAGCCAGCATGCAGGCGATTTAGTTGAGTTGCTTGAGACGATAGACGATTATGAATACTTGGATCGTGTTGACATAATCGCGTCATCAGCATTTGCCGGGAGTGAAACGCTTCTCCATTCAAGAATCGCTCTTTCTGAAATGGAAGAGCGGGATTTCTACAGCATACGACCAGCTATTGATCCATATGGCGGAACTGGAGAATACTACAATCGCCTTGAACGATCTATCCATCGTCCCGCAAGTTATCAGGCACATATCACGCATGATATTCACATGCTGTTGACTGGCGCACTAGCCACTTTTGACGACAACTCATTGGGCCCGGAAGACGTTGAAATCCTGAAAGCCAGAATCATTGAGCTCTCACAAGAAACAAACGGAATTACTGGTCCATTATCTCTCAATGAGACGGGAGACAGAACAGTCATTCCCTACGAGATCATGGAAGTTCATGACGGTGCCTGGGAGGTTGTTGGACAAAGTCTGGGTGAGCTTTTCGAGTAGTTGAAAATCGACACTTTGGTACAAAATACTTCCATCTCGAGAACGGAGCCCGCTCTGCTACACGCATGGCGGGTTTATCGTTAGATTCAACGAATCCGGATCATGAAAACTTGAGGATTCCCTGATGACGGCAACAGAAGCCCTCCAACGTCTGAAAGATGGCAATATCCGGTTCGTTGAATGCAGGTCCGAGTTCTCAGGCCCGGACGCCAGAGAGCGAAAAGCCCATGTTACTGAAGGCCAGAATCCATTCGCTTGTGTGCTCTCCTGCAGCGATTCCCGGGTGCCCAGCGAACACATATTCAATTGTGGATTCGGTGATTTGTTCATGGTTCGGATCGCCGGAAACATCTGCCACTCGATTGAAGCGGGTAGTGTTGAATTTGCAGTGTGGGAGCTTAGAGTTCCCCTGATAGTGGTGCTTGGACACTCTCATTGTGGCGCGGTCACCGCCGCCGTCAAGGGAGAAACGGTATATGGTCCAGTCCGTATGATTCTCAACCAGGTGGTGCCATCAGTTTACCAAGCTCGCGCCGAGCTTCCAGACGGCGATGACGATGCCATTCTCGCATCCGCTATCCACAAAAACGTCTTCAAATCCATAGAAGATCTGTTGCTCGGTAGCGCCTATATTCGTCGTGCGACGCGTGAGAAGAGGTTGGAAATTCACGGCGCCTATTATGACATCGAATCTGGCGTCGTAGAGTGGCTGGGTGAACATCCCAGGCAGAGTGAATGGCTGGGGCATAGATGATGCTGCGGGCTGCTGTAAAAACATGAAAGCCCAAACACAATAGCGCGTAGATGCAGGCCCATGTTTGCTTGCAAACGCGGTTTATTCGCTGAGTTGGGTGAACGGTGAAGGATAACGGCAGGCATTTCAAAGTGACGGTTATCCGCGTTTGCAAGCAAACACGGGCCTGTTTTCTCCAGACTTCAGTCTCTACACTCAAGACTCAGGAGTCAAGACTTGGGACTCAAAACTACCCCATTAACTTCCCCTACTAATCCGTTCATGTTCAATCTTGATGCAGCGATCCATGACCACACTCAAACCCGCCTGACGGACCAACTCAGCGGCATCATCGTTGATGACACCGAGTTGTAACCAGAAATACTTCGCGCCGATCTCCACAGCTTCTTCGGCAACATTCGTCACTCGATCCGGATTAAGAAAAACATCCACCACCTCAATCGGTCCTTCGACAGATTTAAGGTTGGGATAACACTTCCTTCCCAGGATTTCGGTAGCCTTGGGATGTACGGGAACAACATCATGACCATGTTCGATCAGGTACTTCGCGACCTTGTGACTATCACGATGTTCCTTCGGTGACAAACCGACAATGGCGATTCGTCCCTCGCTGTCCATGACTTCCTGAATGACTGCGGGGTCGTTAATCGGACGTAAATCCGGCATGATTATCTCCAAATTGGTCAAGATGTCAGTTTTCAGGTGAAGCTGAGCCATGCCGGGAACAGCAGGCTTAGTAACGAATAGGCAGCCAGCAGGATCATCAACGACCCGAAGGCTACATTTATGACGAACTTCGGGTTTCGCGTCCGGGCTTTCATTTCGTCCTTGATGTCATCGACCTGTTCGCGCAATTCTCTCGAGGTCGGTTCGCCGGGACGAAAATCCCCTTTGTTTTCAAGGTTTTCAGTGCGTACCGCTCTGATGACCAGCTCCCTGAACCGCAGCTTCAACCGTCGCGGCTGACGATAGAGAAACTCCACCAGAATGAATAATCCTAAGGCGAACAACGCGCCGTTGACCGCGGCCAACAATAGCCGCATAACAGTGAGACCATCAGAATTCATGGTGTGTTCTCGTGCTTGACTTGTCTATTATGTGTATCCTGGGAAACAGCCTGTCCAGAGTATAGGGTTTTCAGAGACGGATTTCTCATTCAATTTGAGCCGCTCGAGCGGTTGCTCTTGTAAACCTGGCGGCAGAATAGAAGGAATTGGTCGTGCCAAATATTGAAATCAAAGAAGCGAAACGTCGCGCAGCTCTGACCGCATTGGACTATGATGCTGTTCTGGAGGCTATCGCCGCACTCTGCCTGACTAATTATGGGAAAGAACGCATACTTGGACTATACCCATCGTTCGTAGCTGACTCAATTTGGTCACAGCGAATTGACAATGTTGATACCCTGGATGATGAATTTGACCGCATTGATGCGCTGACCAAATCTGTCCAGCGGGATCAACCTCTGCCATTTGCGGGTGTCCGTGATCTGGGTGACAGCGTAGCTCGATCTTCAATGCCCGGAAGCCGACTCGAGGGGCATGAACTGCTCGACATTGCCCAGATACTCACTGCTTGCAACAACCTGCATAAACATATCAGCAATCGCTCCGACGAGCTGGCCCCCCTACAGGTTTTCACTGACGTATTGCCATCCGTACCCGATCTGGTGCGTCAGATCGAAAAGATGATCAGTGTTCGTACCGGACAAGTTGTAGATAGTGCCTCGCCTGAGCTGCGACGTTTACGCAGGGCTATCGAATCCTCCATCGCCAGCATGCGTCACAAACTGGATGATCTGATCCGCAAATACGGCGATTCAAGCGATCTAGTTGACAGCAGCTTCAGCGTTCGCGATGATCGTTACGTATTAGCGGTTAAATCGAATTCTCGGAACCGGGTACATGGGATCATTCATGGCTTCTCAGCCTCAGGCAACACGGTCTTCATCGAACCGGATGCCCTCGTGGTAGCCGGAAATGAGATCCGACGACTAGGCGAAGATGAAGCTGAGGAAGTCCGTCGCATTCTGACTGAATTGACTGATGGAGTCCGTGAACATCTTGATGAGCTGAAAGACGCTGTGCTCTGCGTCGGCATTCTGGACAGTATTCAAGCCCGGGCCAAGTTCGCGGTGCAAGTTGGCGGGATGCGCCCGAAAGTCAGGTCTGGCATGCTCCGCCTGGTCGAAGCACGTCACCCTCTGCTGGTCTTACGCAAAGGCATCGATGAGACCATTCCGCTCACTATAAATCTGGGCGATGATCCGGACGATCCCGACAAATCGTTGGGTCGCTCCTTCGTTATAACCGGTCCGAATGCTGGCGGCAAGACCGTATCACTCAAGACAGTCGGGCTGTGCACAGCGTTGATTCACGCCGGAATCTGGCCACCCACCGGAGATGGTACCATCGTCCCTCCGCTGGACGAATGGCATGTGATCATCGGCGACGAACAATCCCTGGATGGTGACCTGTCATCATTCACCGGTCATATCGAAAAACTCAAGGCCATCACAAACAGTCCTGCGCCGAACAAACTGGTCCTCGTCGATGAGATCGCCTCCGGCACTGACCCGGCCGAAGGCGGTCCGTTGGCGGAAAGCTTCATGGAGATGGCGGTAGAGCGCGGCTGGTGGACATTGGTCACCACTCATATGGGCGAACTGAAGGCATTCGCGCACAAAACCGACGGCGTCCGCAACGGCTCCATGCAGTTCAACCGTGAAGCCCTCTCCCCCACCTACGTTTTCCAACCCGACCTGCCCGGTTCTAGTTATGCGCTGGAGATCGCGTCACGAGTGGGCCTGCCGAAGAAACTGGTTAAACGTGCTCGCGATCTGGCTGGCGTGAAACAGGCGCGCCTCGAAGATCTGATCGAGGAATTGTCGCAACGTATGCGCGGTGCGAAGGAACGTGAACGCGAGCTCGAAATCGCGCTGGAGTCGGCAAGGGATCGTGACAAGAAGTTGCGTGAAAGGTTGGATAAGATCGAAGCTTCCCGCGACGAACAAGTTGCAAAAGCCGCTGCCGAAGCGAAACTCCTCCTGGATACAGCCAACCGTACACTGGAGCTGACTGTCAAGGAGATCCGTGAACAAAAGGCTTCCCGGGAATCAATCCTGGCAGCAAAGAAAAAGTTTGCTGAACAACAGGAAAAGGTTGAGCAGGAAGCGGAGCAGATCGAGCAACGCAAGAAGAAACGCAAAACAGCGCCGAAGCCAAAGAAGGACAGCGTGTTCGCTAGCGTTCCAGCTCAGCCGGAGGCAGTACAACTGGATGGCCCCATCGAAATCGGCGACGAAGTGTTGATCGGTGATGGTGGAGTACGTGGTGAGGTGCTCGCATTTAAGAAAGATCGCGTACAAGTCGCAGCTGGTTCGATGAAGGTCTGGATGGCATTTACGGAGCTTCGTAAAGTCGGACGCAGCAAACCTTCTGCTCATGCGCGGGTGGACATTGTCCAGCCTGATCTGGATCGCGGCCCTGTGCGTACGGAACTGAAATTGATCGGCAAACGTGCTGAAGAAGCCGCCAGTGAGCTCGAGGCGTATCTGGAGGAGCTCGCGTTGGCAAACCTTCCCTTCGCACGGATCGTTCATGGGAAGGGCACTGGTACTTTGCGCGCAATGGTGCAGGAGAAGCTGAAACATCATCCCCTGGTTGCGGAGTATCGATTCGGCGAGCCGAGTGAAGGCGGTGATGGAGTGACCGTTGTGCAGATGAGCAAAGATTAAAAGAGTAAAAGAGTGTCTGCTTTCCCACTTGTTGTCGGGAGAGTGCTCCGTTACCTTGTTGCTAGCATATTTCACTTACTTCAGGTTGACAAATAGTTAGACTGATATTTTGTGTCATGCCCCAGACATTTATGTCTGGGATGATCAAGGGTCAAAAACGAGATCCTTCACTTCGTTCAGGATGACGGCAGCTTCGTTCAGGATGACGGCAGCTTCGTTCAGGATGACGGCAGCTTCGTTCAGGATGACGGCAGCTTCGTTCAGGATGACGGCAGCTTCGTTCAGGATGACGGCAGCTTCGTTCAGGATGACGGCAACTTCCTTCAGGATGACTGCAACTTTGTTCAGGATGACTGAATTGAAAAACCAAAGTGTTGTGAAACGAATTGTGATTGCCTTTATGGTGGTCATTATGGTTGCAGGAATGGCCTCCGCAGATACGGTCAAGGACCAGTACGATAACGCTCTTGCCCTGTACAATGAGGGTCAGCTGAGTTCTGCGATCCTGATCTTCAGGGAAATCGTGGACAACTCAAAGACGCATTCGCTGGCGGACAACGCCCAGTACTGGATCGGAGAAGCATACTTCCGTTTGAAACATTTTGAACAGGCAATCGTGGAATTTGACAGGGTGCTGACATTTAAGAACACCAACAAACGTGAAGACTCGCTGTATAAGCTGGCATCCTGCCACGAACGTCTTGGCAAGGCAGATGCTGCCATGGAGCTGTACACACGTCTGCTGGCGGAATATCCGAACACACGTCACAGCAGCTATGTTCTTAAGAAACTGAACCTGCTCGGATCGTAGCCTCCACTCACACCTAAATTGAGCCAACCTTACACTCATGTTCCGTAGCCTGATCCTATACTCGCAAATCCTGATACTGTGCCTCCTCTCCGCTCCAACGCTGGCGACCCAGCCGATTGAGACGCATACCCAGGAGGGGCTGCGCTGGCCGTTAGATGCCACTCGCCGCATCACCAGCACCTTTGGCGAATATCGATCTGACCGTTTCCATGCCGGCCTGGATTTCAGCATCAATGGCAACATCGGCGTCCCCTGCTTCGCCATTGACGATGGCTACATCTCACGCATCAAGACCAGTTTCAACGGATACGGTCGCGTTATATACCTCACCCTCCACAGCGGCGACATAGCGGTCTATGGCCACCTCGATGGCTTTGAGGGCCGCGTCGAAACCCGTCTACGTGAGGAACAACTCCGTCAGGGACGCTATTCAGTAGAATTATGGTTCAAACCCGGTGAATTGGAATACCAGAATGGTGATATAGTCGGCTATTGCGGCGGGACTGGGGCCGGAGCTCCGCACCTCCATTTTGAGTTGCGCACGCCGCGAAATGAACCATACGACCCTGTCCTGGCAGGATTCTATTACGACGATCAATCCGCGCCGTATGTGAGAAGAGTCTCCATACGAGCCCTCGATGGCGACAGCGAAGTTGAATCGTCTATGAAACCGCTGGTCAGGAGCGTTGAGAAGAATTTTGCCGCACCCGTCAAATTCTACGGCCGAGTCGGTATCTCCGCGCAAGCTCACGATTACCAGCAGGGTGGCTGGTCACGCCTCGGCGTTCAAGAGTTGTCGTTGTATGTTGATGACGAACTGCGCCATAGAACGGTGCTGGACACCTTCCCCTACGATTTGAATCGCCATTCTCGTCTCGATTTCGATTATGAACTGGGACGGGAGGGGATGCGCAAGTTCCGACGTTTGTATGTCACTCCCGGAAACGAGCTCGAGTTCTACGATGAGGGATTGCCCGGCGGAGTGTTGGACAGTCGAGAACTGGGCGTTGGATTTCACCAGGTTCGGATTGAAGTTGTGGACCATCGCGGCAATCGCAGCGAGATGCACTGGCCAATTGAAGCGCTCGCAGAATCACGTATCCCCCTCGCCAGTGAACCTGACACCATACCAGATTATCTCAATCATTCTCATAAACCTCTGGACTTCCCGATCGAAGTCGGCATAGTTGGAACAACCGCGATAATAAATCTCCCATCGGTCCCGGACTCAATTTCTGTTCGCAACATTTTCACCGCAAGCCCAGCCTATTTGCATCCGAAGCGTCTCGTACCAAGCGGCAACGGTTCATGGGCAACCCGCGCTCAGCTCTCAATGGATCATTCAGGCCCGACCATGTTTTCGGTATTGATTGAAGACAGTTCGGGGACAGTGTACCAAAACCATCGCGAAATCATTATTCTACCACTAGCCAGCGGAAAAGATGTCACCTACTCAGTGCCGAACTCTGGCTATAATATTCGTTTTGAGGGATATGGGCAGCCTTGGGATATCGTGGCTGAAATGACGGTCGAAGAACCTGAGGATGGAACTGAAGCACCCATTTTGACAATGTATCCTCGCGACTATCCTTTCCTGACAACGTTCAGACTCCTGCTGGACAGTGAGTCTGAACCGTTCGATGATCAAGCGGTCATGGTATATCGCGAACGCCCAGATCAGGATTGGCAATTTCTCAGCAACTTCCGCGAACAGGACGGTTATCGGTTAACAGCGAAAGTGTTCAGCTTCGAGAGTTTCTCCGTTGTGCGGGATACCATTCCGCCCGAATTATTCAACGCGACTCCTCGTGATGGTATAGCATTCGCCTCCACCAAACCCCGGATGGCGGTATCAATTCGTGATGAATTCAGCGGCCTGGATATCGAGAATTGCGACATGCGTCTGAACGGTGAGAGCGTGATCTGGATCTACGATCCCGACGCCGACCGGATGTACTTCGAGCCGTGGGAGCCGCTTCCACGCGGATCATACTCGTGGGAAGTGGTTGCGGTCGACAATGCGGGAAACCGTAGCGAGCTGACCCGGAGTTTCATCATCGATTGATAGGTGAGCCTGCTCGCCTATTGGTTTCCATACACCCTTCTCCCTACCTACCTTCAGTGCTGCATTTCTGGACCAACCCCGGTTTCAGCGAAACCGGGCTACAAACATGACTAAGAGAATACCGTGGATATCCCAAAACATTACGACCCCAAAGAAGTTGAAGGTCACTGGCGCGAATGGTGGCACGATAGTGGTTTCTTCAAGACCAGCCCCACCTCGGGCAAGGAACCCTATGTAATCATGATGCCCCCGCCCAATGTCACCGGCGTTTTGCACATGGGCCACGCGCTCCAGGACACCATACAGGACGAGCTCATCCGTTACTATCGGATGAAGGGCTACGAAGCCCACTGGCAGGCTGGTAAAGATCACGCCGGCATCGCCACCCAAACCGTCGTAGAACGTGAGATGAAGAAGAATCGTGAACCAACCCGACGCGAAATGGGCCGTGAAAAATTCATCGAACGAGTCTGGGAATTCGTCGAAAAGAACCGCAACACCATCAGTCAGCAGAAGAAATCGCTGGGTATTTCACCGGATTTCACACGCGAACGTTTCACCCTTGACGATGGCCTCTGCGACTCTGTCCAGGAAGCGTTTATCAAGCTGCACAAAGATGGCTTGATCTACCGCGGACCGTACATCGTTAATTGGTCACCGAAGTTACAGTCAGCGATCTCAGACGAAGAAGTGGATTCCAAGGACGAGGTCGGCCACCTCTGGCACATCCGTTATCCAGGCGTTGATGGGAGCGAAGGCGTGGTGGTTGCGACTACCCGACCGGAAACCATGCTAGGCGACACCGCGGTCATGGTTCACCCTGATGATGAACGATACAAGGATCTCGTCGGCAAGGAAGTGACCCTCCCCCTATGCAATCGAACGCTCACAGTCATCGCCGATGATTATGTGGACCGTGAGTTCGGGACTGGCGCGGTAAAAGTCACCCCGGCCCATGACCCGAACGACTTTGAGGTGGGACGTCGTCACGGTCTTGAGATGCCGATCATTCTCGACACCGAAGCTCGTGTTCAGGCTCCAGCACCGGAGAAGTACATCGGTCTTGATCGTTATGCAGCCCGTGAGGCTGTGATCGCCGACCTTGAAGAACAGGGCTACCTGGTCAAGGTCGAGGAGCACACCCACAGTGTGGGTTACTGTCATCGTACCAATGCTCAGATCGAACCATATCTGAGCACCCAATGGTTCCTGAAGATGGAGCCGCTGGCGAAGCGTGCGATTGAAGTCGTACGAAATGGCGAGATCAAGTTCGTCCCGGATCGCTGGGGAAAGGTCTACTTCCAGTGGATGGAAAACATCCGTGACTGGTGCATATCACGGCAGTTGTGGTGGGGTCATCGTATTCCGGCATACTACTGTGAGGAGTGCAATTACGTCCATGTTGGCACCGACCATCCGAGCGTATGCCCAACTTGCGGATCGAATGTATGGCGTCAGGACGAGGATGTACTCGACACCTGGTTCTCCAGTTGGCTGTGGACTTTCTCAACACTTGGCTGGCCGAAACAGACCAGCGAGCTGCTATTTTATCACCCCACAAACGTGCTGGTGTCCGGCTACGACATCATCTTCTTCTGGATAGCCAGGATGATTGTCGCCAGCCTGTATTTCGTGGATGAGATCCCCTTCAAGCAGGTGTATATCACCGGCATGATCAAGGATAAGCAAGGCCGTTGGATGAGCAAATCTCTCGGCAACGGCATCAACCCACTCGACATGGTCGACCAGTACGGTGCAGACGCTGTCCGCTATTCGTTAACCGTACTCAACACCGTCGGGCAGGACATCCGCCTCGACCCGTCACGTTTCGAGATGGGCCGTAACTTCGCCAACAAACTCTGGAACTCTTTCCGTTTCCTCGTCAACCGAGACCTCAATGGTGTGGCCGGGGCTTTAGCCCCGGATGCTCCAGCGGAAATTGAAGATCGCTGGATCGAGGGCAGGTTGATTCAGACCACCGCTGAGCTTGAGAAGCAGATAGAGCACTACCGCCTCGACGAGGCCCTGATCGTCCTGTACCGGTTCATCTGGAATGACTTCTGCGACTGGTATATCGAGACGATTAAGACCCGTATCGGCGAGGATGCTGACCCGGTCAGCGCCGCTCAGACTTTGCGTTTCGCGATAGATGTTTACGACAAGCTGATTCATCTGCTGCATCCGTTCATGCCGTTCATCACCGAAGAGATTTACCAGACCTTGAACCAGGTGATGGGCGATGATTTCACGAAGGATCGAGCGGGCAGCATCTCAATCTCACCCTTCCCGGATTTCTCCGATAGCACCGTAGATAACAGTGCGGTTGAGGAGTTTGAGTATGTCCGGGAGCTGGTCGGCGCAATCCGCAATGTGCGTGGTGAATTGCTGGTCCCTCCGGGCGCTGAGGCAAACTTGGTGATACGTGCTGACGAGCCGAAGCTGGACATCATCAAACGTGAATGGGTGACGATCAAGCGCTTGGCACATCTGGCTGGTGATGAAGTTGAACTGTCTGAAACCAAGCCGCGTGCATCCGCAACAACACTGGTCGAAGGACGTGAGATCTACATCCCGTTGGAAGGGTTGATTGATCTGGACTCCGAGCGCGATCGAGTCCGTAAGGAGATCGGCAAATTGGAAGGGTTACTCAAGGGCGTTGAGAAAAAGCTGGGCAACGAGAAGTTCGTGGCGAACGCTCCCGCCGATCTGGTCGCGAAAGAGCGTGAGAAGATGGATAAGATGACGGCGGATGTGGAGAAACTCCGCGCGCATCTGAGAGATTTGGATTAAACCACATATTTGTTGATTTGTACTGCAATCTCTGACGATATTCTATTATCCAGATGGAGGAATCATATGACTAACTACAAGTTTACAGTTGTCGTTGAACAGGACGAGGATGGTTGGTTCGCAAATGTCCCCGAATTGCAGGGCTGTTTCACCCAAGGGGACAACTACGAGGAATTGATCGAAAACCTGAAGGACATTGTACGCGGTCACGTTGAACTGCGCTTGGAGCGCGGAGAAGAAATACAGCAGTCCAGCGTTCTATCGGTGACCAGTTTGGAGATAGCCCTGTGAGTCCAAGGCTGCCCAGACTGACCGCCAAAAATGTGATCAAATTGATAGAAAAGCGCGGATTCCGTCACGTACGAACGGCGGGCAGTCACTATATCTATGAAAACGAGAGTGGTCGAATGGTATCAGTACCCTTTCATGCAGGAAAAATCCTCCACCCCAAGCTGCTGAAATCGATTCTCTCAATTGCAGGGATTGATCCAACCGAACTAAGCTGATTCAAATTCTCGTAGAGTTCTGGCTTTTCATTTTCGGGTCACTTTGGGGACAAAGCGCCCCTCTTTACTTTTACTCACACCCGTTGTTTTCACCCCCGCAATGGAACACTTTCCAGTCTCACCACAGTACAAGATCGTAGAAGATGGCAGGGCGGGTGATCCGCCTGTCTCCCGAATATGTCGGGAGCTAAAGATGTTTAACCATACTTGTGGGGAATACACCATGTCTCGAACCCTGATCGTCGTACTTTCGCTATTGATGGCAATCCCGGTCCTGGCGCAGGACCCATCCGACGTTTCGGTGACAGTTTACAACCAGGGACTGGGTCTGGTACGAGAAGTCCGGTCGCTGGATTTTGAACGCGGCATTCAGGACTACGCATATGACGGTGTCGCCAGCAAAATGATTCCGACATCAGTCCGTTTCAACGCCAGAGGCATCGACATTCTCGAACAGAACTTTGAATACGACCTGGTCAACCGGGAAGCCCTGATGCAGAAGTATCTGGGCCAGAAGATTGACATCTTCCTCGAGGACGAAGTCATCACCGGTACCCTGCTCTCAACCGTGGGCGGAATTATGATACAGGAGGATTCCGGGAATGTGAGGCTGGTTCAAGCAGACGCTGCCCAAACCTTCCGCTACCCTGAACTACCGGAAGGGCTGACTATTCGCCCAACCCTGCGCTGGAAGTTGAATTCCGAACGCTCCGGCACAGTCGAAACTGAGCTGGCCTATCTCACTCATGGACTCGACTGGGAAGCGAATTATATCGCAGTTGTCGGCGCTGACGATGACGAACTCGAGTTGTCAGGTTGGGTGCAGATGACCAACGAGAGCGGAGCAGATTACCACAATGCCAGACTCAAGCTGATGGCTGGCGATGTTCAGT
>CAJVXH010000072.1 GCA_913009835.1 uncultured bacterium | reverse complement strand
GAGCATAACGAAGTAACGCTGATGCACACGGATTGGTTGCCACAATTCAAGTTCAGCGATCTCTACTATGATTTTGTCAGCTACGTGCACAAGGTCGATGATTGGGGAACGTTTGGTTCGAACATCATCTTCCTGAGTCTTGGTGAGAGCATCCGCACGGATGAGACCGGTCGTACACTGGGAACGTTCAATTCATACGAAATGGCAGTAACTGGTTCCTATGGTTCTCCGGTCACCAATGACGAGAAGATGGCGGTTGGTGTCAACATGCGCTTCATCTATTCCAACCTCTCACCTTTCGGTGCTGGCTCTGAAAGGGGTACGGGTACTGCGACGAGCGTCGGGGTGGACATTGGCTGGCTTTGGCATACACCGATCAACAACCTCAGCCTTGGTGCGAACCTCTCGAACCTCGGTCCGAAGGTGGCGTATATCGACCGTGCCCAGGCTGATCCATTGCCGAGCAATCTTAAATTCGGTTTCGCCTATCACATTGTGAAGAGTCCATACAACACGTTGACCGTTGTTGGTGACGTTGACAAGGAACTCGTCTATCTCGATGAAAATGGTGAATCGGACCCTTTCTACTTGGCAATGGTGCGTGCGTGGGGCGATGGTTCGTTCATAGGGACGATGATCTACCACACCGGTATGGAGTATTGGTATAGCGACCTCGTTGGTCTTCGTGTCGGGTACTGGAATGATGATCTGGGTAAGGTTAAACCGATCACTTTCGGTGCCAGCCTGAAGTATTCTCTCTACCGTTTTGATTTCAGTTATGTCAGCGCTGGCGAGGGGCATCCATTGCAGGATACGATGCGCTTCAGTCTCTCTATCGGATTCTAGATTGTACTTGAGTTCTGAGCTGTGTGTTACAGACAGGCCCGTGTTTGCTTGCAAACGCGGATTATCCTGAAGCTGAAAAGTTGTAACCTGCCCACGACATTTATGTCGTGGATTACCAGAGGCTGAAACGCTGGTAACATGCCCCTGTTACCGCCGTAGGCGATAACAGGGTTGATCCGCAGGTTATGAGGTGTTTGTCTGTTTTCTCAGGACTCAGGACTCAGGACTGCCGTTGGATAATCCCTGCGAACCGCAAAAAGACGCGGGTCACAGGGGCAGATTTAGATGTCTCAGCGCTTGATTATCCGCGACATGAAAGTCGTGGGCATATCAGCTCCGGTTCACGTTCGCAAACGAGCCAATCATGCACGCATGTAAAAACATCTCCCTCGTCGGAATAATGCTCCTGATGATCGTGTTGCTCATGCCAGATATGGCAGTTGCAATTTCGCCAGCAATCAACCCAACGCCCTCTGTGGTTTCTGGACTGGGATCGACTCGCTCAGTTGCCAACAGCATTGACAGTGATTATTTCACCTTCCCGGGTGATCTGCCTGATACTTTACGGGTGCTTGCGATCCGGGTTCATTTCCAACCGGACACCCTCTCGATGACCTTTGGCGATGGGGATTTCATGTATGATTTCCCCGATACCGTCAACCCGGACGGTTGGATTCTTGATAGTCCGCCCCATGACAAACAATTCTTCCTCGATCAGCTGCTGGCAGCGCGGAACTATTTCTCGAAGTACAGCAATGGTAATCTGACCCTCGCCGGTAATGACAATTCGGATGAGGGCGGGGATGTTTATCCTGCTGGTGATGAGCAATCATACCTGCTCGATTACCCGATCTGGACGGTCAATTACGGCAACGATGACCACGAACGTCTGAACGAACGCCTGGTGCAGTTGTTTAAGGATTCGTGGTCTGTCGCAGAGCAGGGTGGCCTGCTTGACGAATTGGCGGAAAATGGTCAGACGATTGACGACTACGACCTGTTCATCATCTTCCACGCCGGTGCGGGTAACGAGTTCGACACCGGCTTCGACATGACACCGTTCGATATACCGTCGGTGTTCATTTCAGGGAATGACCTGATGGAGTTTGGTGGTTTGGGGTCAAGGGGTGTTCACATAGGAAATAGCTACATCCCTTCGGGCATCATCCTTCCGGAAACCCAGCGTCAATTGGGTGTTGATGTGGGAATGCACGGAACCGTGGTCGCCCAGATCGGCTTTGCCATTGGCCTGCCGCATCTGTATAACACTGAAAATGGTGACGCCGGCATTGGAATGCTGGGCCTGATGGATCGCGGCTTCGGCGCTTACTTCGGCACTATCCCGATTCCACCCAGTGCCTGGTCACGAATTTTCATGGGTTGGGATGTACCGGTGACGGTCAGTGGATTCAGCGACATTGATACCGTGCGAATTGGCGGGTTGCATCTGCCTGACGACGTGTTCAGCGACAATCTGGACACACCGGGTAATGTGGTTCGTCTCCTCCGTATCCCTATCAACAGCACTGAGTATTATCTGGCCGAAGCGCGTATGCGTGATCCTGATGATGACAGCCTTGCCTTTGGCTGGGATCGTGACGGCAGGATGATCACCTTCCACGACGATTATTCATGGGAGGCGGAAGCCGGGTTCCGGGTTGCAGTCGAATACAGCGATTACGATTTCGACCTTCCGGCGTCCGGAGTGTTGCTCTGGCATGTGGACGACCAGCGCATCCGCAATCGTTACAGTCGTGATGATTTGCAGAACAGTTTCGACTACCGGGCGATCCGCCTGGAGGAAGCTGACGGTACCTGGGACATTGGCAATGAATACCCCTTCCTGACCGCTGGTGATGGGACTGAATACGGTTATTTCGCGGACGCATTCTATAGAGACAACGAGTTCTGGCGTGAGGCTAACCGTCCGCTGTTCAGACCGGCGTTTGGCTCGAACACCGCGCCATCATCTGTTAGCAATGACGGCGGTTTCACCCACATTACGTTGCGTCATTTCAGCGACATCGGTGACACGATGAGCTTCGAGATCAGCAACAGCTGGGTGGAAGATGGCTGGCCGATTGGATTTCCACAGATACTGGATCTCAGCGCGGGAGATATCGATGGAGATGGTGTCGAAGAACTGGTCGTTACCGGCTTTGACAGCACAGATAACACGGTGTTTGTATTGGACAATACCGGAGTATTCATCGATGGTTTCACCGTTTCTCGCGGACTTGGGCTGATCCCTGTTGCTGATTTGGACGGTGACAACGATGACGAAATTGTCGGATTGTTTAACCACGGCATCATCATTGCCGATTTTGATCTGGATACTGAATCGCTGGACCTGACGACATATCTCAGAGACGGCGATCCGTGGGTGAGAGAATTCGCAACCGCCCTTGCAATTATAGACCATCCCGATGGTCCAGTTGTCGTGGCTGTAGTTGACGTGACAGACGCTGAGGAAACCAGTATTTCCGCGCTGCGTTACTCTGACAATGACGATCAATACTTGATCGATGAAGTCTTTGATCGCAACGCATTGCCAGAGTCGGAATGCTTCCTTCTTGCTGCCGCAGCTGGCGAGGAAGGTCCGGACGTTGTCATCTGGTTCGAGAACACGAAGGTGGCGTGGATCGATCTCGACGCTGGAACGGTCGAACTGGGCTGGATCGAGGAAGATCCAGAACCCGATCCGGTGCCGGGCACGCGAGTCTTGACCGGCGCAGTCGCCGCCGATTTCGACGGAGATGGCCAGACTGAGTACATCGGCACGTTGGAAGAAGGTCGCCTGCTCTATTTCGAGTTTGTCGACGGTCAGCCGGTTGGCCGCAGCCTCCATGTGGATGAAACACTGACCGACCTGCGCGTGCTTGACCTCGACAACGACGGCGTGCTTGAACCGGCTTATCTCGACACGGAAAACAGACAGCTCATCTCGGTGGAACGTGATGGCCTGCTTTCTGAGGGGTCACCGTTGGACTTGAGCGTCAAGGGCGGCAAGCCGCTGGCTGGTGAAGCCCTGGTGATCGATTCGGACGGCGACGGTAGTCTCGAATGGCTGACCCTCAGCGAAGGTCAGGGCAATAGCCTGAACATTGTGGCATACGATCTTGAAGACGGTCGGGTCATGCCTGGTTTCCCGTTGGCATTGCTCGATGCCCAGATAGGCACAGTGAATCAACTGGTCGCAGCAGACATAGACGATGATGACAATGTGGAGCTGATCGTCGCTTCTAACACGGACGACGGAAAAGTGAGTTTGATTGTCTACAACCTCCCCGGCCTCCCCGGTGAAAAGGAGCTGGTCTGGAGCGAAGCGGGCGGAAATCCGGCGAACACGCGATATACCTCAATTGATCTGAGTCAGAGTGGCAGCCGTGCGGATTTCGCGGTGGAAGACGCTTATTGCTGGCCGAATCCGGTGCTGTCTGGAGATGTCGCCCATTTCCGCTATCCTGCCATTACGGGTGAGGTAGAAGTCGTCATATATGACATCGCGGGACGTGAGAAGCTGTCGAAGGCGGCATCGTCACAAGGTGGTCTGGACGCGGAACAGGCGGAGATTGAGGTTGATGTTTCCTCGCTGCCTTCAGGTGTGTATGTGGCCCGGCTGGAGGTCGGGAATGAAGTAAAACTAATACGTTTTGCCGTGGTGAATTGATGCGTTTTTCCTCCATAGATACCTCTTTACGTCGCAGCCTGATCGCGTTCGGCGCTGTCATTGTGAGCATTCTGGTTTTCGCCTGGCTGGCGTTTGGTCAGTATGGCACAGCCAATCATCCTGAGCTCAACTGGCAGACCTCGGAAACCGAGAATTTTTTCATCCATTACGACAGTACTGCAGCCCGAACCGCGATGGTTTTGGCGAAAATCGCTGAAGAAATCTATCCAACTCTATCTAATCTTTACGACTATACGCCGGACAGCAAACTCCATCTCATTGTCAAGGACACCGACGACTACGCCAACGGCGGCGCATATTACTACAACAACAAAATCTGGGTCTGGGCGACTCCGCTCGATTATGAACTTCGCGGGACCAAGAACTGGCTGCGAGATGTTCTGACTCATGAGATGACCCATATGATGCAGCTCGGGGCGGCGCGTAAGCTGCCGCGTAACATCCCGGCTGTATATCTGCAGGTCATGGGATATGAGCATGAGAAGCGACCTGATGTGTTGTATGGCTATCCGAACGTATTGGCGAGTTATCCTTTTGCGATGACGACCATGCCCATGTGGTTTGCGGAGGGCACCGCACAATACAACGATCCATCCTATCGCTATGACTTCTGGGACAGTCACCGTGATATGCAATTACGTACCCGTGCGCTTGACGGCGAGCTATTGAACCTCGACAACATGGAAGTCTTCGGCAAGAATAGTGTGGGCAATGAGTCGGTATACAACCACGGCTTCAACCTGGTTAAGTACATCAGTGAAACCTATGGTGTGGAAGCATTGCGTGATTTGACCCGTGAACAGTCAAGAATAACTCGTATCAGTTTCAACACTTCCTGCAAAAAAGTTCTCGGCATCAGCGGTTATGAATTGCACGATAACTGGGTAGAACACGTTACTGAGTTTTACACCAACGCGACAGAAGTCATCCGTGCCAACCAAGTTGTGGGCGAGATGATCGATAGTACCGGCACCGCGAACCTGTACTCAAAGTTCAGCCCGGACGGTAAAAAGCTGTATTTCGTCAGTGATCGAGGCAACGACTACTTCAGCCAGCGGAATCTCTATGTTTGGGATCGCGCGTATGTTGATAATCCAGACAGCGTCTTCGATAAGGATTCAGACGTTGATTCTGAACCCGAGTTAATTGCGAAGCGGGTCACTCATGGCTTCGATATAACCCGTGACGGTCGTTGGCTGGTTTATTCGAGGATCACGCTACAGCGTAACGAGTCTAACTACAGCGATCTCTACCTGTATGACTTGGAAGAGGAGAAGGAGCACCGTCTGACGGTTTCCGGACGTGCCTGGGAACCATCATTCAATCCAGATAACAACAAGCTGGTCTTTGTGGTCAACCGTGATGGCACTTTAGATCTCGCCACCCTTGATTTACCCCCGCAGGAAGAGTGGACGGAGATGGACAAGTTCCAGGCTGACGACATCGTTCGATTGACTGACTGGAATGATGGAACGCGTGCTTATCGCCCTACATTCAGCCCCAATGGTGAGACTATTCTCTTTGCGATGAGTGGTGACATCGGTCGTGATCTGATGTTGATGGACGTTGATGGAAGTAATCTTCGGGCGGCGGTTGCTGGCGATGGCGATCAACGCGATGGTATCTGGGGTCCGAGCGGTCAGATAGTGTACTATGCTTCGGATGAGACCGGAATCTTTAATATCTACCGTCATAACTTGGCAACTGGACAGACCGATTTACTGACCAACACCATCGGTGGGGCAGTGTCACCAGAGTTGTCACCGGATGCCATGACCCTCATTTTTAGCAATTGGCACTCGGACGGGTATAAACTTCACCGTCTTGATCGTCCGATTCAGCTTAACAAACGCACCGCGAAATATGGCCGCGACTACTTGGCTGCGCTACCTGATCCGGTATTTGACGACACAGATGTGAAAATTTTGGATAGTGATTACTATAAACCGATGTTCGAGCAAGTGTTCTTTGTCCCAAGAATCGCTTGGGATTATGGTACATTCAAGCCTGGGGTGTATGTGTTCAGCTCCGATTTCCTGGAGAAGCTGAATTTGTTCGGCGGGTTTGACATGAACACCAAGGGCGAGTTCGATGCCATAGGCATGCTCGATTTCAAAGCTTTCCGTCCTACATTTTTCGCATTGGGTTATTACCTGACTCGTAAGGATGATGAACGTTTCGATGATCCGTTTGTGATCGTTGACCAGGTGGAGGATGAGAACGGCAACTTGGTGCCGGTGTATGACAAATACGGCGTCGATTACAAATTCAACCTGATGTTGTTTGATCTTGGTGCACGTATGCAACTCTTGCCGTATGTGGAATCGGAGTTGCGTGCATCGGTCAGCCGTTATGAGGCGAACCTGAAGTATGAGGATGGGATGACTTTCCATTACACATACTTCATCGGGCGGAGTTACCAGGCCCGTTTCGATTTCAACACCATGCCCGCGATGATAAAGGGAAATGTTCATCCACGTGCCGGAACCCGTGCTCAGCTTACCGTTGGTTTCGAGGATAACAAGTTCATCGACGGTTTTGAGGTCAATAGTGATGCCCTCACTTTGCAGGAAGTGTACACCAATTACAAATTCTGGAGGCTCGAAGGCGACGTAACTCACTGGTATAATCCGATGGGGAGGTTGACCGTTCAGCCGCGTTTACGTTTCGGGTATCTGGACAAGCAGGTTGATCCCTTCATGGACCTTTATGCTGGTGGTTTGCACGGCATGCGCGGATATAGTTTTTATAGTTTGGGTGGCACGCGACGTGTTATCGGATCAATGGCGCTGCGGCATCCGTTGTGGGAGCCGAATCGTCCTCGCACAGGTTGGATACACTGGGACGGGCTGTACGCTGGCATCTTTGGAGATGTAGGTGATGCCTGGCGTGAACGGGATTTTGATACCGATAAGTTAAAGACGGATATTGGTCTGGAAGTGCGTGCAAAATTCTATTCATGGTACGGTTACCCGACGGCGGTCACTTTTTCTGCCGCACGTGCGTTTGACACGGTTTCGGTAACCGAGAACGACATCACCACAGTTTACGACCCGGATTGGAAGTTCTACTTCACTGTTCTATTCAATTTTGAAACGATATTCCCCCTGGGGGGAACAAGAGGAGACCACCGATGAAGTACGGAACCCTTGCGCTGCTGGGGATACTGATAGTATTGGCGACGGTACCAGCATTTGCCGTGGAATCAGAATCCGAGCTCTCACTCGTGTTCATGCGTAGTGAAGTGCCCGCATTGGACAACGATATGGATCTGGATGCCTGGAATGACGCAACCATGTTCGGTTCGTCATATAGCCAGTTTGATCTGAATCGTCGTCTCGCGGTCGGCCTTCAGGAAGATCCTGAAGATGGTGAAGTGGAAACTGTCACCGCGGACGATACCGACGACACGATGATGATGGCTGAGGATCATAAGAATCCGGGGCGGGCATTGCTGCTGTCAGCGATCATGCCGGGTGCTGGTGAGTTGTATGCTGGTAAGAAATGGCGTGCAGCTGGATTCTTCGCTCTTGAGATGAGTTCCTGGGTAGCGGCGATTTACTACGCTCAGCAGGGCGAAGACAAAAATAATGAGTACGAGAAGTTCGCCGAGAAGAACTATAGCGAAAACTATTATCGCGCCGTTGAATATGCTGCAGCGCAGGATGCGACGGTGAAGGAAGGTTTTACGGATCCTGAAGCTGATTGGGTAGATCTGGAATGGCAGGATAAACTACAGTATTTGCCAAACAACTTTACCCATGATCTGCCTGACGAGCACAACCAGCAGTATTACGAGAACATCGGTAAATACCTGACCCAGTTCGGTTATGGCTGGTTGGATTATGCCAGAGATCTAATCACTGGCTATGACGCCCTGACTGAAGAGGAGCGGACGGCGTTGATCGTTATTGGTGCACAGGAGATGTCGACGCCCTACCAGTGGGCTGGCGAGAGCCCGATGGTGCGCAGGTATATCGTGATGCGTGACGATTCCAACAACCTACTCGACCTCAGCGCCGATTTCTTCGCGGTTATCATGGTGAACCATGTGGCGTCAGCGCTGCATGCTGGTTTTACCGTCCGTGCGATGAACAAGAAAGCTGAAATCGAGCCGCAGGTGGGTCAGATCTGGCACAACGATGAACTGGTCGCGACCGCTGGATTCCGGATTCGGTTCTAATAGGGTGTCATCCTGAGCAAGTGGTGTCATCCTGAGCAAGTGGTGTCATCCTGAGCGAAGCGAAGGATCTTGTTAGAACATGTGATACGGTTTGCGCGATGATCCACCGTTTAGTATCGCAACGGCTAGATTCTTCTCAACCGCTTCGCGGTTGTCAGAATGACACAATTTCGTGGTTGTCAGAATGACACATTGAGTGCCATAGCATGGATAAGGTGCCCCTGCGGGCTGTGCCAGCAGGGCTAACCGAACGCTAAACATTAAAAGAAGCCCGACTTGTGTGATAAGTCAGGCCACAATTAGAGCGCCCGATGCTCCGTACTGCCATTACATTCCTGCTGCTGCTGTTCGTCGTATCAGTGGTTTCCGCAAATGACTCTCAGCCGATCCCCTGGCGTGATTCGAGGGATTATTCTGATCAGTACATCCATCAGCAACTCATGGATGCCCATGTTGAATCAATGGATGAGATCTCGAGCTTCCTCGCGGATGGTCAGAAGCAACCCTTGCGCACTTTCGACGATGAGGCCGATCCGGTTGTTCAGGTCGGCTTGACTCTCGAAGAGAAGCTGTATCTGCGGAAGAAACCGTCGGAAGCGTTGTTGCGGTCGGCGGTGTTGCCGGGTTGGGGACAACGTTACGGCGAACGCAATGTCCGTGGCGCGATCTTCTCTGGGGTGGAAGCTGGTTTGTGGACGATGCTGTTGCTGAGTCGTCAATCGTGGCTTGAGGGCGAGGATGATTACATGACCTTCGCCAGTCAACATGCAGGGATTTCCGGCGATAAGGATCACCAGTACTACGTTGACATCGGCAATTACGGCACGATGGATCAGTTCAACGAGGCCCAGCGTCAACAGCGTCAGTACGCCGACCAGTATCGTAAGTCGAGCTTTTACTGGGAGTGGGATTCCAAGACGAACCGTCAACAGTTCAAGGACATCCGTATCGAGGCCGATGCGTCAAAGCGGCGGATTTATTATTATGTGGGTGGGATGGTGTTGAACCGGATCGCGGCTTCGATTGATGCAGCTCGCGGTCTGAGCAAACGCCAGAAGAATTTGCGCGCCAAGGAGACCAGCTTCAGCTTTCATCTTGGTGTTGATCCAAAGACTAACGGACCCAGTTTAGTGTGGACATGGTAGGATGTAGCCCGGATTCGCTGAATCCGGGGTGCGACTCAACAAAATCAACCAAAATCGTCATCCTGAACGAAATGAAGGATCTCGTTGTTATTGTTTGTTTTATCCGCGTTTGCGAGCATCCGGTTATCCAGTTGCTTCAGCTGGGGTTGCATCATGCCCACGACATTTATGTCGTGGATTATCCGACGATGAATATGCCCCTGTTACCGCCGCAGGCGATAGCAGGGTTGATCCGCAAGTTACAAGGTGCCTGTCTGTTTTCTCAGAACTCAGGATTGTCGTTTGATAATCCCTGCGAACCGCCAAAAAGACGGCGGGTCACAGGGGCATATATCATAGCTGAGTTATCTGGATAACCGGATGTTATCAAATATTACTGCCACGGATTGAAGTCCGTGGCAGCAGATGAGTGGTCAACCAAAGCCTGTCTTAACCTCACTTCATCATAGTCATCTTGTTCACGATTTGATGTTCTCTCGCCTGAAGAACACTCAGGTAGACCCCGGAGCTGACTGGTTGTCCAAAGCTGTCTCTCCCATTCCAGACAATACTGTGTTTGCCACCAGTTGCTCTGGTATCAACCAGGGTAACTACTTCCTCGCCAAGCACGTTTATGATTTGGATTTTGACCTGACCAGCCTGCCGTAGCTCATATTGGATTGTAGTACTGGCATTGAATGGATTCGGGTAGTTTTGCGATAAGGATATGTCGCCCGGTATCTCAGTATCTCTCTCTTGAACTCCGACTATACCGTTAACATTCTCTGCGGAGAATGTTGGAGTCATTTGCAGGAATGGACCCGTTCCATTCGGATAGCGTCCTAAGCTGATGTCGGTGTCCTGTTGGCCATAATCAATGGCGTCGATGATGTCACCGTTCTGATCGACCAGTATGACGGATTCACCCGCTCCCGATAAATTGAAAGTAGTGTGCAATCCTTCCTGATCCTGGTCATCATCCACCCATATTATCAGGTAGTCATGAGCGGCGATCGAAGTGTCCGGGAAGGCCCACCGGAAGAGGTTTGTTTCGTCGTCAGTCAGGAAGCATCCCAGCAATGGTACATCCTCACCACCAGTGTTGTACAGTTCCACCCAGTCATCAAACTCACCGTCTTGATCAGCTACGACAGCGTCATTTATTGCTAAAAACTCGTTGATCACCACATCTGAGAGGTCGTCAATGACATCGATAGTGTAGTATTCGTAGGCAGCTCTAGCAGGAGCAAATACCCCGGCATCGTTGTTTTGAGCGTAGACATAGTATTGCACATCCTGGGTATTGACCTCCAGGGATGTACCGAAGATTCCATCATTCGCGGTGCCGTCATTGTGTTCTCCATCATCATACATGTTGATAGTTTCAAACCGGTCTCCGCGTTGATGTCTGAAAGCGAGCGTTACTCCATATGCGTCTTCCACATCCGCAGTAATCCACAGTGTGGAATTTGGAGGGATTATCTCCGGCGAGGTGTTGACCTGAAAGATCTCCGGTTGGTTCGCGAAGGCGGCATGATTCAATAGAAACTCAGTTCGTACCTCCATCAACTGAACGATGCCGGGGATGTTTCCGGTTTGATTTTCAACGTTTTGAAGGAAATCATTGAATGAATAGAGCTTGTTCTCATCTGCCAGAACATAATCATCGATAATGTCCTGCAATTCGTACGCTCTGGTTTCATACCATCCATTGGCAAAGTTTTCTTCCAGAATTGTTCTCATGTGAGCGATGTATTTCTTTCGGTTATCCTGGTTTGCCAATAGCTTCTCAAGAATTGGAAATTGCGGATTCTGCATATTATGAAAGGGATCAAGTACTTGAAGTTCCTGTATCGTGAACTCATTTCCTGGGCCTGGTCCAGAACGATTATATGTTCCGAAGGTCATATTCAAATCCCAGAAGATATAATTGAACTGCTGATTATCTGCCCGGTAGAGGTAAAAGTTGTGGGGGGTGTTTATGGGACTGTCGAGACTAAGCAGGACATTGTGGAATGCCAAATGCCACAGGGCGCGATCTACATTGAGGATGTCTTCGACTGATTGCGTGTAGTTATTGAGAGTATCGCACAGATTGACCATTTCCCCCCAACCATAATCAGATTTAATCTCATAGGAAGTGTAGTAGGCTGTTGAGTCAGGTCCCCGGTAGATTAGATTTGATGCCCCACCACCTGGTCCCGGCACACCTGATATATCTCCCTTAAAGAAGGCCTTATCATCACTCTGAAAGTGATTGTTCAGAAACAGTCCATCAACAGATTGTATATTGGAGTACAGTCCGATGAGTTCGTCGTTAATGTAGACATTTGCGTAGTTCGCCTGGCTGGCTGGGGTGTATTTGCGTGCTATTTCATAACCGAGTATCTCTCTCACAAAAGATGGATCCATGAATCCATTTGACAGCTTGATCGTTCCATATCCATCGATATTTTGATCATCAATTATATGATCCAGCTTGATATTCAAGGGTTTTTTGGGTCCATTAACGCTAAAATACGAGCTGTTTCCCTTATATCTCACACCAACACTATCAAATTCAGCACCATTGATTACAGCAGAACCAACCAGCCGTTCATCATTTCCATCATCGTAATATGAAGCCAGTATTTGCTGCCAATCAGCCTCTGCAAAAGTGATTTCGATGGAGTTTACATTTTCAAGGTCATAGAATTCCTGGCCTCTGGCATTCGACTGGAATGTCAGAAGGGTGACGAGAAGTAGAACACCCATGATCGAGTTTTTCAAACGACCATATTCAGTCAACTTGGTTTGAAGCGCATTCTTTTTCATGATAGAACTCTCCGGTAGTCTGATGACAGACACTATTGTACAGGTTTGAGGGATATTCAGAAAACATGGGACACAGCGCAAATCGATGTCCTGTTAATCCAGCCTGGCAGATCTACTAGCCATCTCTGAGATTAAGATACTCGAGATACATTCTGAAAATACTGGATACTGCCTGGCAAGACATGGACTGCAAACTGAAATCAGCCACATGAGTTGTGTCCTCCCTGGATAATCTGACGCTCGAGGATGACATGGGTTTAACGGACTGTCTCCGCATTATAATTTTAAGCTCCACAAGCTGCCATCAAAAACGGGATAGGTCAAGATCTTTTTCAATATCGGGCGAGTGAATGGTAGTGATTGGAGTCAATAGTTGATCAGGATCGATCTCCAGCTAATGGACGTTAGCCACTCCTACCTGTTTGCCGATACGGTAATGATTTATCTATCTTCCGTCTTCCCATGTACCTCGTTTCACAAGCGGAGGTGCATGGATAAAACCAAGATCGCCATGTAGCGAACCCCGTGAGGAGACCGAGATGGGTGAGCGTATTACGATGTCCCCGGACGTTGAGTTTATCAAGAGCGTGCAGGCCGCTGGCGGCGACACGCTGAAAAAGTGTTACCAGTGTTCAACTTGCAGCACTGTCTGTGAACTTTCTCCAGCAGAGAAGCCGTTCCCACGCAAGGAGATGTTGTGGGCGCAGTGGGGCATGCGTGACAAGTTGATCTCCGATCCGGACATCTGGTTGTGTCACCAGTGCAACGATTGTTCGGTTCGTTGTCCACGTGGCGCGAAACCTGGCGATGTGCTGGCAGCGATCCGATCTCACATTTACGAGACCTTCACTTATCCTCGTTTCATGGGGAAGGCGTTGGCGAGTCCGGCGGCGTTGCCGATATTGTTGTTGATCCCGATGCTGATCGTGGCGGGCTTGATGTTCCTGAACATCGAGTTCAACCAGGAAGCGCTCCAGCACGAATTCGGCATTCACCAGGAAGTCACCTTCTCGACTTTCTTCAACACCCCGGAGGTGCATCTGACTTCATTTGTCCCGGCGGGCTTTACGGAAATGCTGTTCATTACCGGCAATATGATAATCTTTCTCATTGCGGCGGTGGGATTGTTGCGTTTCTGGAAGCAGTTGCAACATGAAGCCGCGCTTGGAGGTGGGCCAGCGTTTGTCCCCTCGTTGATCAAGGTGATTGTTGACATCCTGCAGCACCGACGATTTGGTGATTGCGGTCAGAATAAACCGCGTCAGTTAGCGCATATACTGGTGATGTATGGTTTCTTCTTCGCTGCGGCGGCGGCGGGGCTGGCGTTGTTCAGAGTGATAAACACACACCTTGGCATCATCGAAGGCGATTGGTTCATGTATGGAGATGGTCCATCAAACCTGCCAAACCCGATCAAGTTTGTGGGTATGTTCGGTGGTCTCGGGATATTCATCGGTGGGTTGATGATGGTCGTCCGTCGCAACACGAACGCTGATGACGTTGGCGCGAATGGTTACAGCGACAAGCTATTCCTCTGGATGATTTTCTGGGTAGGCACGACAGGTATGCTGAGCTGGCTATTGCGCTGGGGTGGTGTGCCCTCGATGGCCTATCCGATCTACTACATCCATATTGTGATCGTCTTCTTCGTGCTGTGGTACATGCCCTACAGTAAGTTCGCGCACATGCTGTATCGTGGACTGGCGATGGTCTGGGCGGAACAGAACAAACGTGAGTATGGCAAGCTGGCTATGGCGACAAACGGTGCGACTTATGTCGAGCCGGTTGCGGTTGCTCCAGAAGTAGTTGAAGAAGCTAAAGAGGAAGATACCGAGCCTGCGACTGTGTAGCTGGACACGAAGTCTTGAAGTTGTAGTAGAGTGAAAATCAATTTATGCCACGGATTCATCTGAATCCGTGGCATTTTCTGTCATGTATTGATGATGCCCGCGCAGGACGTTCCCGGCGCGGCTGACATACATCGGATCATCCCTGCTGGCGGAGCCCGCAGGGGCACCACGATCATGCCCCAGACATTTATGTCTGGGACGAACACTGATACGTGCCCCTGTGACCCGCGTCTTTTGGCGGTTCGCAGGGATAAATAGTGTTGATGAGCCGTGAGGGTGTCATTCTTGTATATCTCTGCTGGAGGTTTAGCTTGTTCATATGAAGTACCTGAGGAAGAGATCGTTGTCATTCCGGTCCTTGAGACCGTCGTTCAGCTAGATCCTTCTCGCCTTCGGCGTCAGGATGACTTCCTCACACCCAATGACTTACCCTCGCTCTTGAGAATCCACGACATGAATGTCGTGGGCATGGCATCTCTACCTGAGAGTGATGGGTACGCTGTCAATCTCGCCTCCAGCAATTACTTTCGCCGGGGGCAGATGAGTGTGTAGCTTACCGTGCTCCGGGTTTTCGTTGCCAACCACAGCGATAAGCAGCCTGAAGAGCTTGAAAAGTATTCACTGACACGAGTTTCCTCACTTCAAATATGACGACACAGAGCAACATCCGAAACTTCTGCATCATCGCTCACATCGATCACGGCAAGTCCACCCTGGCCGACCGTATGCTGGAGATAACCGCGACGATTCATCACAAGCAGATGAAGGCGCAGATTCTCGACTCGATGGATCTCGAGCAGGAACGTGGGATAACCATCAAAGCCCATGCGATCATGATGGAACACAAGGCGGCTGATGGTGAAGATTACATACTGAATCTCGTCGATACGCCCGGCCATGTAGATTTCAGCTATGAGGTCAGCCGTAGCCTGGCTGCGGCGGAGGGCGCGTTGCTGGTTGTGGATGCCGCCCAGGGTGTTGAGGCGCAAACTTTAGCCAATCTCTACCTGGCGGTAGATGCTGGTCTCGAACTGATCCCGGTTATCAACAAGATCGATTTGCCCTCCGCTCAGGTGGAGAAAGTAACCCGTCAGCTCTGCGACCTGATCGGTTGTAGTGAAGACGAAGTGATGAAGGTGAGCGCGAAGACCGGTGAGGGCGTGGCGGAGTTGATTGAACGGATCGTAGTAGCGGTTCCGGCACCTGATGGTGATCCAGACGCTCCTTTCCGGGCGATGATCTTCGACTCGATGTACGATAATTATAAGGGCGCGATTGTCTACATCCGGGTTGTCCATGGGTCGATTAAAACCGGCGACCAGATATATTTCAAGGGAACGGAGAAGGATTACCTGGTTGACGAAATAGGCATCATGCAGTTGAAACGTTTGCCACGGAATGAACTGTCCGCCGGTGAAGTTGGATACCTGGTTTCCGGCTGCAAGGACATCAAGGACACGCGCGTTGGTGATACCGTTGTCAGCTACGAACATCGCAAGATTTCCGAACCTTTGGTTGGCTATCAGGAACCGAAGCCGATGGTCTTCAGCGGGTTGTTTCCCACTGATCATGAGGACTATGAGGACTTGCGCGATGCCCTTGACAAACTCGCGCTCAATGACGCATCTCTGCGTTATGAGGCTGAGACGTCAACGGCGTTAGGATTTGGTTTCCGTTGTGGCTTCCTCGGTTTGTTGCACATGGAGATTGTTCAGGAACGACTGGAACGTGAGTTCGACCTGGACCTTATTGCGACAGTCCCGAGTGTTCGTTTCAAGGTGATCGACTATAAGGGGATTGAACGCTGGTTGTCCAACCCGGTCGATTTTCCTGACCCGATGCAGATTGAACGTATTGATGAACCGATAGTGCGTGGACAGGTTATCACCCCCGATGAGTACGTGGGCGCGGTGATGGCGATAGCGCGTGAACGTCGCGGAGTGTTCGTCTCGCAGGAATATATTGAGGCCGACCGGGTAAATTTGACATATGATTTCCCGTTGGCGGAAGTTGTCTTCGACTTCTATGACCGTTTGAAGAGTCAGACCCGTGGATATGCCAGCTTTGATTATGATTTCGAGGGTTATAAGCCGTCGGAATTGGTGCGTCTGGACATCCTCATCAATGGCGATCCGGTGGATGCGTTGTCGATGGTCGTGCACGAGAGTAAGGCGTATGATTGGGGTCGCAAGGTTGTCGATAAGTTGAAGGATCTGATTCCAAAGCAGATGTTTGAGGTGGCGATTCAGGCGGCGATCAACGGTAAAATCATCGCTCGCAGCACGATCAAGGCTATGCGTAAGCAGGTGACCGCGAAATGTTACGGTGGTGACATCTCACGTAAGCGCAAGTTGTTGGAGAAGCAGAAGGAAGGCAAGAAGCGGATGAAACAAATCGGGTCCGTGCAAGTACCACAAGAGGCCTTCCTCGCGGTGCTGAAGGTTGATAACTAGGATTGAGTTTGTACCTGAAGAATTGAGTAAGTCATCCTGAGCGAAGCGAAGGATCTCGGTGTTAACGCTTGAAGAGCAAAGAGAGATCCTTCTCGTGCGGCATACTGACGCCGCTCGTCAGGATGACACACTTGGCACTCTGAACGAAGTGAAGAGCCTGTACTGAGGCTAGCGAAGGAATCTCACAGTGGCAAAGCAAACTGACAGCACGCACGACGTAGAAAAGCAAGCCGGATCAACGCCGGAATCTCAAGGGCCAATTGGATGGTGGCGGGATTACCGGGAATGGCAGCGACGGCGCAAGATCCGTCAGCTGGAACGGCGCAGACGAATCGGGCCGATACGTGACTGGATAGAGACCATTGTATCGGTGGTGCTGATTGTGTTCGTGATCCGTGTTGCTGCGGTGGAAGCGTACCGCATTCCGACCGGGTCGATGGAGAACACGATGCTGGTCGGTGATTTCCTGCTGGTCAACAAGTTCGTATATGGAATCCGTACTCCGGACTGGCTGGGAGTACCGTTCACCCCGATTGGATTCAACATACCGTACACTCGTCTGCCGGGCCTGAGTGACATTGAACAGGGCGACATTCTCGTTTTCCGTTATCCACTCGATCAACGGGTGAATTATATCAAGCGATGTGTGGCAACTGGTGGTCAAACGCTGCAGATCCGCAACAAGCAACTGTTTGTCGATGGGGTCGCGCAGCCATTGCCGCCTACAGGGAAGTTTACTGACTCCTACACCTTGCCACCGGATCTGAAGATGCGGCAGATGCAACCTCCTGGTGCGGGCAACAAGGACAATTATGGCCCGGTGACAGTGCCGGAAGGTCACCAGATCGGAAGACGTCGTGTAGGGAAAGAGTGTAGATCTCGGTGGTCGCCGTATCATTAAAAAAAAAAAAAATATTAAAAATTAAGTAAACTGAAAATGTTAAACTAGCATACTGAGACGCAGCCCAGGACGATCTCTCTA
>CAJVXH010000071.1 GCA_913009835.1 uncultured bacterium | reverse complement strand
GTGCCAAGCCAGTCGCCGAGCTCACGGACGGTCATCCCGTCAACACCCGCCGACCCCTTGTTGGCCTTCACCCGTTTGTACGCACGGTTCAAGTTCGACGGTGCGCACACCTGCTCCATCAGGTACTCAGTCAAGGCTCGTCCTCTGTCCGATGCCAGATTACCCCGCTGCACCGGCCTTATATCCGATTTCTGTTCGTCGAGTCCAACCTCCGCCTCCGGCTTCCTCCAGACCCCGCCTCGCGACGACGCCCTTGCCATTGGCTACTGGTTCCTGTCATCAAGGCCCACAGGGGACTTGCACCCCATTAGATGTACATCATGCCCGGCACACATAGAGAGATCCTTCGCTTCGCTCAGGATGACTCGTGTGGCTCAGGATGACTATGTCACTCTTCCCGCTCCGCCTGTCCATTGGCAACAGCGACAGCATCCTTGCCATCATCCCCGAGGAAACCGAGTTCCCGTCCGACCTTGATCAATTTATCCACCGCGAAATCGAGGTGTTCTTCGGTCAGCGACGACATCACAGATAGACGGATAAGGTCGTTGTGCGGTTCGACTGCCGGGCTGATGACCGGATTGACGAACACCCCTTCCTCCTGCAATCTCATGCAGGCTTTGAACACCAGCATGGTGTCGCGCACATACACCGGGATTATCGGGGTACCATGATCGTGAATGCTGAAGCCTGCGTCCTGCAATGCGTGGACGAGATATTTCGTACGCTGATGCAGTTGTACGATGCGTTCCGGCTCACGGTCGATGATCTCGATGGATTTTATCACCGCAGCCATGTTCGCCGGAGGTGGGGAAGCTGAGAAGATGAACGGTCGGCTGTGGTGTTTCAGGAAATGGGCGACATCCTCCGGTCCGGCGAAGAATCCGCCAATGGATGCGAAACTCTTTGAGAATGTACCGACAGTTCCGAGGATCTCGTTTTCGAGGCCGAAGTGGGAGGCAGTTCCACGTCCAGTTTTGCCCAGGACGCCGATGGAATGCGCGTCATCGAGCAGGACCTCGGCATCGTACCGTTTCGCGACCTCCACGAGTTCGGGCAAAGGCGCGATGTCTCCTTCCATTGAGAAGATGCCATCCACCACAATCAGCTTGATTGATGAGTTGCTCAGGCGAAGTTTCTTCTCCAGGTCTTCCATGTCGCGGTGACGGAACTTTACGACCTTCCCGTGCCCGAGCCGAGCGCCGTCAATGATGCTGGCATGGTCAGCGTGATCGAGAAACAGGCTGCCGTCACGTGGTACCAGATAGGGAATTGAGCCCTGGTTGGTCATGAAGCCGGTGGAAAATACGATGGCGGCTTCGGTGCCCATGAACTCGGCCAGTTTTTCTTCGCATTCCTGGTGGATGGAGAGGGTGCCATTGAGAAAACGGGAGCCCGCACAGCCGGTACCGTACCGGTCGATGGCTTCTTTGGCGGCTGCTTTAACCTCTGGATGGTTGGTCAGGCCGAGGTAATTGTTCGAGCCCATCATCACGACTTCCTTGCCGTCCATGATGACAGTCTGGCCCTGTTCGCTCTCGATGGAACGGAAGTATGGGTATAATCCCATCTTCATGACGCGTTTAGCGTCCTGAAACTCTGCCGCTTTCTCTCTGATTCGACTCATTAGTGCGCCGATGTAAATCAACTGGGTATTGGAAAATAATCGAGGTGAAAGATAATATCAGTATGGTCTATTTAGCTAGCTTCTCGCAACTGCAAAAGTGTCGTTATTCGATCTCAAAGGAAAACCGGTCAACAGTGAGCTGACCGGTTCAATGTGACGTCAGGACGACGCGTTGTGTCGTGCCCCAGACATTTATATCTGGGATTATCCGCGTTTGCAAGCAAACACGGGCCTGTTCCTTGTCGTGCCCCGAACATTTATATCTGGGATCATCCGCGTTTGCAAGCAAACACGGGCCTGTTCCTTGTCGTGCCCCGAACATTTATATCTGGGATTATCCGCGTTTGCAAGCAAACACGGGCCTGTTCCTTGTCGTGCCCCAGACATTTATGTCTGGGATTATCTGCGTTTGCAAGCAAACACGGGCCTGTTCCTTGTCGTGCCCCGAACATTTATATCTGGGATCATCCGCGTTTGCAAGCAAACACGGGCCTGTTCCTTGTCGTGCCCCGAACATTTATATCTGGGATCATCCGCGTTTGCAAGCAAACACGGGCCTGTTCCTTGTCGTGCCCCGAACATTTATGTCTGGGATTATCCGCGTTTGCAAGCAAACACGGGCCTGAAGATCAACGTAGCCCACAGCCCAATTACTTCGGCGTAACCAGATCCCATTCAGCCGCGATCCACTCATCTAATTGGGTGAGCGCTTCGTCAAATGCCAGAACTTCCTGCTCACCGGTGCGTCGACGTTTGATCTCCAGCTTGCCTTCAGCGAGATTTCGTTCGCTGACCACCACCTGGAAGGGATAGCCTAACAGGTCGGCGTCCTTGAACTTGAAGCCGGGACGCAAGTTGCGATCATCCAGCGCCACATCCAGCCCCTTCTCCTGCATCATCTTGTACAGACGTTCGCCCTCAATCGCGACGTTTTCATCCTTGGACTTGAGGGTGATCACTGCCACATGATACGGTGCCAATGTCATCGGCCAAACACAGCCGCTATCGTCGGAATGCGCTTCCAGCGCGGCGGCTATCAACCGTCCCACCCCAATCCCATACGAGCCCATGATGATCGGTACATCCTTACCATTTTCATTGAGGACAGTCGCCCCCATCGGCTTGGAATACTTGGTGCCGAGCTTGAAAATGTGGCCGAGTTCGATAGCCCGGACGATCTTCAACGGACGTCCGCCAATGGGATCAGGTTCTCCCTCGCGCACCATCCGCAGATCCATGAATTTGTCCGGCTTGAAGGTATCGCCCACCTGCACACCGACCACGTGATACTCATCCTCGTTCGCGCCGGTCGCACGGTTGCGGGCGTTTTTCAAGCGTAAATCAGCATAGATCGGCAGCTTGCCTTCCAGACCGACAGGCCCGAGGTAGCCGACTTCCGCACCGATCAATTCCTTGACCTCCTCCGGTTGAGCGGGGCGCATTGCCGCGCCGAGAATCGGCAGCACTTTGTCCTCGTTGAGTTCGTCATCGCCACGTACCAGCAACATCACCGGGCCATCATCGCCCACATACACCAGCGATTTGATGAAACGGCTGGGGTCGAGCTTCAGGAAAGCCGCGACTTCCTCGACCGTCTTGTAGCCGGGAGTGTGGACCTTTGCAAATGTGACAGCTTCGTCGGTCTCCGCTTCATCCTTCATACTGGAGGTGGCGACTTCCACATTGGCAGCGTAGCCGGATTCTTCGTTTATCGCGCAGGTGTCCTCGCCAGCGTCACTCTCGACCATGAACTCTTCCGAACCGGACCCGCCCATCACCCCGGAACTAGCGCCGACGATGAAGAATTTCAAGCCAGCACGGTGAAAGATTCGCTGGTAGGCATCACGGTGCAGCTGATAAGATTTGTCCAGCCCCTCTTCGTTGACGTCAAAGCTGTAGGCGTCTTTCATGATGAAGTGACGGGTGCGCAACTCGCCGGAACGAGGGCGCGGTTCGTCACGAAACTTGATCTGAATTTGATACCAGATCTGCGGCAGCTCCTTGTATGAACGAAGTTCGTTACGCGCGATGGAACAGAAGACTTCCTCGTGCGTCGGTGCTAATGCCATCTCACGGTCTTTACGGTCCTTGAGCCGGAACATCTCGTTGCCGAAATCGCTGTTACGGCCGGTCTCATCCCACAGTTCGATGGGAGTAATGGTTGGCAGTGAAAATTCCTGCCCGCCAAAGGAATCCATCTCCTCACGGATCAGGTCCATCGCCTTGCGCGCGGCGCGTTGCCCGAACGGCAGATAGCTGTACACGCCGGCCATCAGGGGGCGTACCATCCCGGTTCGGAGCATCAGTTTATGGCTGGTGACCACGGCATCCGCGGGCACTTCCTTGAGGGTGGGTAAAAACGCTTTCGACAGTCTCATGAGTCTTCTATGGCTAGAGTTGAGTGGTAGCGCCATTGTCGCGCTCGAACGAAGCTGAAACATACGGCGTGGTTAGTGTAGGAGCAATGCGGGGAAGCAGCCTACGTTCTCTCAGCGGACGTACCACCACATGAAGCGGCATGTGGCCTGTATTGCCACGCAAGGCAGGTTTCATGTACCATCGAACGGGCGTTGCTTGCCTCAGAATTGCAATAGCACTGCTGTGAACAAACCGTACGAGACACCCGACTTGAGGTAACAAGTCGGGCCACATCCCACCGATTATGGTATTACTCACCTGAGCACCCTAACCCCGTCACCCGTCTTGTCATAAGAGATAATCAGTAGTATATTACCAATAAAACACTTATCAGCTAGATAACCGGCAATTTTTTGCATCTTATAGATATTCAGTAATGTTGCATATAACCTGCAATATATTGCTGATTATAACTATATACGGAAGATAACCGGTAATATATGGCCTATATAATTGATTTTTCGGTGGCGGCGAGCGGTCAGATAGAAACTGCCATCTGCAAACGTTTGGAAGCGATAAGGCTTTCCAGAAACATCACCCAGGAGCAACTCGCTCAGGAAGCGGGGGTTTCTGTGCGAACCATAGGCAGACTCGAGAAAGGAGAAGGGGTTTCGCTGGACACTTTCATCAGAGTTTTAAAAGCGTTACGAATCCAGCAGAACCTGGAGGCATTGCTCCCAGATCCAACGGTGAGGCCTATGGAACGAATTGAACGTGGCGATATGGTGCGCAAGCGTGCTCGACCCACTTCAAAGCCTCCTAAACGAGTCCAGTGGACCTGGGGCGATGGAGGGGACGACAATGAGCAATGACGTAGAAGTCCGGCTTTAATATGGGGACAGACCCCTTATTATATTTGGATATTTACGTGATAATTATAAGAACGACAGGTCACGACAAGCATTATTAGCTGTAATACAATAATTCCATAAATTAAAAGGGGGTCTGTCCCCATATTAGAGTCACTCATTTATCATCATGACAACAAGGACACTGTGATTGTCGACAAAGAGGCTTTCGACAGTCTCATGAGTCTTCAATGGCTAGAGTTGGATAGCAGCGTAAATGTCGCGCTCGAACGAAGCTGAAACATACGGCGTGGGTAGTGGAGGAGCAATGAGCGGAAGCAGCCTACATTCTCTCAGCGAAGAGGTTTGTTGATATTGCGATAAGATGGGATGCGGAAGCCATATTTAATTGTATCAGGTGGAACAGGTTGCAGATTTTCGGGGAGGTTTTTCCATGCGGTCACTACCTGTGCCTGAAACTGCCAGCCCTGTTCTCTCATATATCGCCGGGCGACCTCAGCGTAATTGTTGTTTTCTGGCGATTCCTTGAGAACACGAATTCCCTTTATAGAAACAGGCATGGGTTCATTAGGAATTGCACGTTGAAGGTCATAATCGATGATCAGTTCCAAGAAAACCCCGCTCCCAGGTCCAACCGGGTAAGTATATGCTTCTTGGAGGATGATTTGACGTAGGAGTTCTTTGCTCTCGTTTTCATTTGAGCTAGGGACTATTGTGGAATGCCCTTGGAAAACTCCATTTGAATCTATCGGCAAATTGAACAAGGGAACTCCCAAACATGAATACTGTTCAGAAAGCTGCTTATCACCTATAATTACATCATTCAATTTAAGTTCGTAAATCGACGAATCGTCTGGACTCTCTATGCGAACAGCCTCGGGTAAATCCCTAGGAGAATGACTGGCAAACTGCTTTGTAAAGTGTTGACCGTTGGATGATTGAATACTGATTCTGAAGGGATAGTCGGAATTTATTCTGAGCAATGTAGTAGAATCGCTTACCTGCTTAAGGTAGTTAACCCCATACTTGCACTGGATTGTCAGATCCGGATCAGGACCTTCAATCAGCAGCCAAGCATATTTTTTGTATGTACCGTAGATCCCTCCTGAACGATAGGTTTCAGGTATGCGCAGGGTATCAAACTCATCGGGGAAGGTGAAGGGAACCAGAACGAGTTGTTTGTTTGATTGCAAACCGCGCACTTGGTTTTCCCAAGGCAACCTGTCGCGGCCGAAGGATATTGTCAGCCATATGCGATATGGAGCATATGCGAAACTCGGCATAGTAAACTCCCAAGATGCATTCTCAACAACTGATTTGGCGGAATCAGCGAACCCCCATCCTTCTGTTTCTTCATATCTGATTTTCAGATTTCTGACATCCGCCGACTCTGCGCCGCCGAACATATCATTGATATGCTTCACTTCACCTGTGGATACAATATCAAACTGAAGCTGCACTTTCCCAGTGATTCCCTCCCTAACTGCCTTTTGCGGCCAATTCTCAATTGGTAGCGAGGTGTTTACCCATGTATTGAGCGATCCACTTTGACCCAGGAATACTGTTTGAGAGAATGCATAATCTATTTCAATTTCAGGATATCCAAGGGAGATATATCCACTTGAATCCAGCAAAGCAAGATCATGTTCAAGCTTAAGTACATGCCCAGACGGAAGATCAATGGAGATGTGGATTGGACAGGATTCGTCAAAATACACCGAGAGTGTTTGTTGCCCAGCGGGAACAAGTACTTGATAGCGACGACTATACTCACCACCAGAATGCCAATGTGCGATAATACCAAGATTCGATTGAATATGCACGAAAAATCGAGTGTCATTTATGTCTATTAATGCCATGTCCTCGGGGATACTGTCAACCGGCTCAATGGTAACGACATAGACATCAGGAAATATTATCCAGTCCGTTTCTGCTAACGCTCGCAGGTGGGGATAAGCTTCGCGTGAATATTCCGAAAGATGTTCAAATTGTTCTTCAATGCTTGGCGGAGTGAACTCGGACAGCCTTCGATCCTCATGGTGAATCTGACCAAGGCAGGCACCTACGCCCACCAGCAGCCCGGTCACAAGTATCAAATGGAATCCCATCAGTATCCATAACTTATCCATGATGCAATATAATCATGAGTCTATCCATTATTCACAGTTTGGTGGATATCATAGGCGTATTGAGGGATCACCAGAGCGAAGAGCACACACTGTTGTTGACACCAGTGTTTGGATCAACGACCTTGCACGCAGAAACGGCGAGACCTTTACATCCTACGCCAGAGCTTCCTCCTGCGCTGTCGTTCCAGCGGACAGGTCGGCTGACTGGCGTTTCGCTCAGGATGACGAAATCCGAAGGTCTCAGTGAACCCCACAGGAACCCCCCGATGAATAAAATATTGAAAGCGATACTACTCTGGGTGCTGGCGTTGGTGCTGACACTGACCGCGCTGGTATACCAACGTTTGACCGGGCCGACCTATCCCGTCAGTGGCGAGGCCACGGTAGCGGGTGAACTCATTGAGTATGAGCTCCTGCGTAGTCACGCTCGCAATGTTGATCCCGATTACGGAATGGATCATGTGGTCCGCATACCGATCAGCAATCCGGATATCAACGGTACCATGTTCTGGAAACGATTGGGCATTGACGAGCCATTCACGGAAGTATCGATGACCCGTGACGGCGACGAGCTTATTGCCAGGCTACCCGCTCAGCCTCCGGCAGGAAAGCTGGTCTATCACGTCGATTTGATCGAGCCGGACGGTAGCCAAATTGGGCTACCCGGCGGTGATGAGACGATCACCCTGCGATTCAAAGACCCTGAGCCACTAGGTATACTCATACCTCATATCATCTGCATGTTTCTGGCGCTACTCTTCGGTGTGCGGACGTTGCTGAGTGTTTTCTCGGGTGAGAGTTTCAAATTCACGTCATGGGGAACCTTGATTTTCCTCATCATCGGAGGGGTGGTTCTGGGTCCACTATTGCAAAAAGCAGCGTTTGGTGATTACTGGACGGGTTGGCCGTTTGGCGCCGATGTTACGGACAACAAGCTGGCGTTAGCATTTGTCGCCTGGATTGTGGCGGTCTGGCGTTTGAACGTGGTTGAGAACCAACGGAAAGCGCGCATATTTGTGATAGTCGCCTGTCTCGTTCTGTTCAGCGTCTTCCTCATCCCTCACAGTCTCGGTGGCAGCACTTTCAACTATGATACGGGCGCTGTGGATACGGGGTTATAGGAGTAGCTGTGCCCCAGACATTTATGTCTGGGATAATCAGCGCTTGACGAGCACTCCCCGGGCCTGTCCGCACGGACTGAAGTCCGTGGTAATTGGGTTGTGCCCCAGACATTTATGTCTGGGATAATCAGCGCTTGACGAGCACTCCCCGGGCCTGTCCGCACGGACTGAAGTCCGTGGTAATTGGGTTGTGCCCCAGACATTTATGTCTGGGATTGGATTGTGCTAGAGAGTGGATGACCCCAGACATAAATGTCTGGGGCACATTCAAAACATTCCGCCCGGATCTCAAATTGATCCGGGCGATTCTGTTCGGATACGATCTACTGATCTGACCGGTGGCAATCGGTCAGATCGTTATAGTGATGGGCTTCATCCACCAAATACCAATCCTACCCGATAGAACGGTTTGTTCAGATCGATATCCGGGCCATCACCTGTCAGATGATCCTCGTTGAACTCCCATTCGCTGGTCTTGAATGATGTGATGGTGTATCCAGCGCTTCCAGACAGTGCCATCCAGTCGAGGATGTGAACACGGACGGTCACATAAGGCTCAGCGATGAAGAATCCCTGGTCAATCTGGGTGCGGATGTTTTCACCATCAGAAGGATCGCCGACATACTGACTGTTCAGGTCTTCCCAGGTGTAGGTTCCAGTATCCTGCGACATGATGACAGAGATTCCGCCACCGCCAACCATTGCCCCGAGGCCAAAATTGACCGGGCCGAACATCCAGGGGCTGTATTCAAACATGAATCCGCCCATGCCCAGATCAACTTCCAGGGTTCGATTGTATTTGGTGCCATCGGTCGCGGTGTATACGCCATCGGTCACCATTTCACCGCCATGACCACCACCGCCAAGTCGCCAACCTCCGCCCACATGTCCCATACCCCAGCCGCCCCAGGTCGGAATGAAGCTGTCGAATTCTTTAAGATCCATGGCGGCGGCGAGATTGTCGAGGTGATCCGATTCAAATGTTTGGGCGTTGAAGTAGAACCCGCCGAATCCGTTGAACCCACCATGACTGCGTTGTGTTCTCCAGGTTTTCCACTGGTAATCTTCGTTCTCTTCCTCGTCATCTGTTTGTGCAGAATTCCAATCCCGATGTTGAGCGGAACTGGTAACAGGTATCAATGCGAGGGTCAGAATCAGGCTGCAGAAGAAAATGGTCCGTAACCAGGCATACATGATACATCCTCCCTTTAGCAAGGTGTTGCGCGTTTTTGAATGTTGCTCACTGAAATGCAACGCTCGTGCCAAAACGAGCCGTTCGTTTAAGTATTTGATATTACGAAGCTTATCAAGCAGGTATAAAATAATCCCTGTGGCATGAAAGTCACAGGGATTCAAGAGTGTGGTGGGATGGATACAGTTAAAGTCAATATATAATCGAGATAGCGTTCGGCGGATCAACGAGATCGTAGGAAGCGATTCGTTCCCCTCCCTCAAACACATCCAGCTTCATGGCGTCACGGCAAATGGCGTACAATCGGCCACTTGTATAATCAACCGCCACATCAACCACTCCGAGGCTGGCAAACAGCGGGTCATGGATCTCACGGGTGACCGTGTTGTAGCTGAGAATCAACCCTGCTATTTCACCTTCGTTCGACCATCCTCCCGCCGCAATCCAGGCCGTAGATCCCTCTTGGGAATAGTAGTCAACGACTATCCGTCCCGGAGAATGACCGATAGCCAGAATATCTTTCAGATGCAGGTCATGCAGATCCAGTATCCAGATTTCTCCATCCACAGTGGTGTAATTTCCGGTGCAGACGATATGTAGTTCATCACCGACGATAGCACCAAACTGGGGGTTCATCCCCAGACTGGCGTAGTCGAGGATTTCACCATCATCGGAATCCATTTTGAACACGCTGCCGTAATTGAAGGAGTAATTGTCGAAGTCATAGCCAGTGTTTATCACGTATAACGTATCGCGGTAAGCGAGAATACCTTCCGGTGCAACTCCCACAGGCCATTCGTCAACAATTCTGGCGCTATCGAGGTCAACGATGGAGACAGTGTTGGCCAGCAGGTTGGTGACCGCGACACCCTTGCTGACGACAGCTGCTGCGTAAGGGTTGGTATTCCGCTGTAATCCAAGATCAATAGCCTGGCTTGGCTGATAGAAAGAGCCGTTGGATTCATATAGCTGCAGGGTATGACTGATGCTGTTGATAATCGCCAGTCTATCTGGTACGTTTTCGATGATCCAATTTGCGCCGAGCCCCACTCCAACAGGTTTCTTCCAGTTCAGGGTTTCAATGCTCAAACCTTGTAATGATGCTTGACCGGCGATCACAACCATAGGTCCAGGATCACCGTGTCCCGGTTCTATCATGCTAACTCTCTCACACCCGATGAACATTCCTGCCACCAGCAAGAGGGTGAGGCAATAACTTATGATTCGTAGAATAGGTGTCATGCTCTTCTTGAATTTCCTCTTGGGTGAGACTCCCTGAATCTAAGCTGGCTTAAACGTCCCCTTGCAGACGAGTGATGAAACCCGTATACAACCACTAATCTACAATGTTCAACGTAGCATAGTCTTGTTCAAGAGGGATTCCCATGGAATTTGACATTGCAGCTTGGTGGGGCGCTTGGTGGCCGAACTTGATGCGCGCCGCGATAATCATCATTCTCGGTGTGGTCATCGGCAAAGTCGCCCGGAGTCTAACTGACAAGGTGCTGCATAAAGCACAGAAGATGGATGATCGTTTGTCGCTGCAACGAGCCCAGACGATCGCGGTATTCTTCAAGAGTGTGATCCGGGTGGTGGTTCTGGGTCTGGTTTCAGTGTTGATCCTGAGTGAATTCGGGGTGGAAATCGGCCCGATCATCGCGGCAGCTGGTGTTGCCGGTATCGCCATCGGCTTTGGTGCGCAGACATTAGTCCAGGATTATCTCGGCGGCACTTTCATGCTGACGGAAGGCTACGTGCGTGTGGGCGACGTTCTCGAGATCAACGGCAAGTCCGGTGTGGTGGAGGATATCAACCTCCGTTTGCTGGTGATGCGAGACTTTGGCGGTGATGTTCACATCATCCCCAACGGCGAGATCCGCACCATCACCAACAAGAGCTACAAGTTCAGCCGGGCGGTGATTGAGGTCGGTGTGGCTTACCGTGAGAATACGGATCAGGTTGTCGCGATCATGGAAGCGGTGGGTAATGAGATCGCGTCTGAGATGAAAGATGTGATAACCGACGGACCCCAGATTTTCGGTATCGATTCCTTTGGTGACAGCGCTATCAACTGGCGGGTACGTTTCACCACCAAGCCGGTGGAACAGTGGGCGGTGGCACGTGCGTATCGCAGACGGTTGAAGGTCGCGTTCGACGCCGCTGGTATCGAGATTCCCTTCCCCCATCAGACTATCTACATGGGCGAGAATCACGATGGTTCCGCGCCGTTCCTGCACGCCAAGTTGTATCGTGCCAACGGTCAGTCTCCTGAACCTCACTCGACTGCTGCCGCTTCTGATGAGGCCGCCACGGATGCCGCAGCCGCCGCTGCCCATTCTAAAAACGTTCATTCAGGTCAGGGTCTGGCTGATGTGGATGATGGGTAAAAATTTGGGTTGAAAATTCACGTTATCTACTATTATGTATTCTTACAAGGGTGCTAATGCAGCACCCTTTGCTATGGAATGAAATTGCTAATGTTAGCATTTCCTCCACTGACAACCAGACCCACACGCTGCCCGGCGAAGAGATCGCGGTGTTTCAGCAACGCCGCCAGCACCACCGCGCCAGACGGTTCGACGACCAGCTTCAAACGTGACCAGATCAATTCCATCGCCGCATGGATCTCATCTTCGCTGACTAGCAGAATGTCTTCCAGGTGATGCTGTAGTATGGGGAAGGTCAACGTTCCCAGTTGCGTTTTCAGACCGTCAGCGATGGTGTCCGGATTGTTGGACGGTTGTATCGATCCGGCGATGAGCGAACGTTTCGCATCGTCGGCTAATGACGGTTCGACGCCGTAGACTTTGATCGGAAACAGGTCGGGATTAGTCTCATCAGACAGGCCCGTGTTTGCTTGCAAACGCGGATTATCAGAGCTCGAATCGATGGAGGTCAGGCCCGTGTTTGCTTGCAAACGCGGCTGATCCACCGTCTGATCATCCCAGACATGAATGTCTGGGGCACTTTGGGGGTTATCAGACTGTGGGTCATCCCAGACATGAATGTCTGGGGCACTTTGGGGGTTATCAGACTGTGGGTCATCCCAGACATGAATGTCTGGGGCACGATTCACAGACCCCTCATGCCCTCCATGCACCGCAATGGCCACCCCGGAACACAATCCACCGCCTCCGACAGGTACCAGGACAGCGTCCAGATCGGGCACATCCTCCATCAGTTCCACGCCAGCCGTGCCCTGCCCGGCGATGACGTTAGCATTATTATATGGATGAAGAAATGTCGCCCCGGTTTCCTCGACCACTCTCGCCAACATCGATTCTCGCGCTTGAAGTGTCGGTTCGCAGGGGATGATGTGTGCGCCGTAGCCCCGTGTCGCCAAACGTTTGGCCTCTGGTGCGGATGTCGGCATGACCACATGTGAGTCAATCCCCCGCCAGGTTGCGGCTTGCGCCAATGCGGCCGCGAAATTGCCCGAGCTGTGGGTGGCCACACCACGGGCAGCGTCCTTGTCGGAGAGGGAGAAGACGGCGTTGGTAGCGCCACGCGCCTTGAACGATCCCGTCTTCTGCAGCGGTTCCGCCTTGAAGAACAGGGACGCTCCGGCGATCTCGTCAATCTTGCGGCTACTCAGGACGGGTGTACGGTGAATCCAGGGCTGCACGCGTTCGTGTGCAGACAAAATATCTTTGTAGGAAACTGCGAGCTCTGACATACGAAGAACTCCATGTGCAATGCGGACTGATTATATTTGCGCAAGTTAAGGACTGGGCGAGCCTCACAGACAGGCCAGATCTCCATATGCACCGACCATATCAAGGCGAAGTTGCTGCACCAGCATCAAGGCGAATTTTACTCCCGACGCTGGTACTCGCTATCATCGCAATGCTGCTGCTTCTGAATCCAGAGTATGCTTTGGCGAACAGGCAGGCTGGCTCCGAGTCGAATCAGTCTCAAGTGGTGGCGAGTGATTCCGCTAACTCGGCTCATATTCCGTCGAGTATCTCCTGGGAGGAATGGCGTTCGGGTACGGTTGATCTGGATTCGATGGGACTGCGGGTAGCTCACGTTCCCACTGGGTTTCTCCCTGAGTTCGAGGTGAATCGTCCACGGGTCGCCCTGGCTCTGTCCGGTGGGGGCGCACGCGGGTTGGCTCATATCGGAGTTTTGCAGGGCTTTGAGGAGTATGGTCTGCCGGTGGATCTCATCGTCGGCACCTCAATGGGCGGTCTGATTGCGGGTTTGTACGGCACGGGGTATGGTGGCAAGGAACTCCAGGGTGTTGCCAAGTCAATCGACTGGGGCGGTCTTTTCTCCGATGCACCATCACGTCGTAACCTGTTCCTCGCCCAGAAGGAAGTAGCGAATCAGGACGTTGTTACCCTGCGCTTCAGAAAGGATGGGGAACCGTACATCCCGGACGCTCTTGTCACCGGCGAGACGTTGTTCATCGAGACTTTCCGTCTCATCCACCAGGGCCCGTATTCATCAATCGGAAATGGATTTGATGGGGGACGTGTAGAGATTTGCCTGGTGGCGACAGACATTATTGGTGGTAAAGCAGTATACCTCAAGGATGGGGATTTGAGTCTGGCGATGCGTGCGGCTATGGCGGTACCGATCGTCTTCAGACCGTATCGCCGGGATGGACAGTTGCTGGTCGATGGTGGTGCTGTCGAAAATATACCCGTCCGAGCGGCATTGAAACAGGATGCGGATATCGTTGTCGCCGTAGATTGTGCCACTCCAACCACTGACCCTGATCCTGACCTTCCCTGGGAAATTCTGAACCAGGTTACGACTTTGATGACGGTTCCTAACGATTCCGTCTCCCGCGCAATGGCTGACCTGGTATTAACCCCCGATCTGGGTGAATTCGGGAGCACAGATTTTGATGATTACGCCGGAATTATCGCTACCGGCCGAGCTGTAGTTGACGCCCATATCGACCAGCTTCGTGATTTGTTCCCGCCCAGGCCGGACGCTCCCGAATTGTTGGTGCCAGTTGATAATGTGCGTCTCACGACAGATGCCACCGGACGTTTGCCAAAGCCGCTGCCAGACCTGGGATTATCGCCCGGAACCTACAGCACGCGCCAGATAAATGATAAGCTCAAGCGTTTCATGAAAGAAGTTCGACGTTGCGGCTATGGCATGGCTCGAGTTCAGAGCTCTATACTCGACGGCGAACTGCACATCCATCTACATTTGGGAGTGTTGTCGCAGCTCAGCGCCATCGGTGTTGGGGACGTTCAGGCAAAGTGGCAGCTTCGTGATCTCGGTTTGAAAACCGGCGATATTCTGCTTACCGACGATGTAATTGAAGCATTACAGGATATGCACGCGACCCATCGCTACACGACTGTATACTGCGAGTTGGATCGTCTGGCGGATGGTACCATACACCTCAATTTCCTGCTGGAGCCCGCTCCGCCGGTACGTTTGGGCATCGGCTTGGGATACGGAACTGACTGGGGTGCGCGTTACAAAGCCACCCTCGTTATCGGACAACCGTTGCCGATTATAGGCGAGGAATTGCGTCTTCACGCCATGTTCGGCGAACACCGTCAGGATTACAGTGTTCAATTACGTGCTGACCGAATCGCTGGCAGCTACGCTGGTTGGCAGGGAATCATGCGGTTTCAGAGGGTTGATGTGCCGATTTTTGATGAGGACGGTGAACGGTTGAATTACGCCTTCCTCGGAACAAGCACCGCAGGGCTTCGAGCTTTATTCAACCTGTATACCTGGGGACGAGTGTCCACAGGTTTCCGTGGTGAACGGGCCGAAGATGAACTCGACGGGTTCGAGCGTGAGAACTACTACACTGTTTTCGAACTCACCGGCGAGCTGGACACCGAAGACCGTCAACCCTTCCCCAATTCCGGCACCCGCGTTGAAGTGAACTATGATTCCTACGTAGGTGAATTGGGTAGTGAGCGAGCGTTCAGCGTATTTGATATTAACATGCGGTACACTTTTCCGATATACCGACGCCTGGTATTCCAGACGGGGGTATCTGGCGGAGTTGCTGAATTGACGACACCTTCAACCCATCGTTTCAACATCGGCGGGCTGGGCAATTTTCCGGCCTTACGTCCCTATCGATACCTGGCACTGCGGGATGTCGGCTTGAATGCAACCTTCCGCTACGACCTGATCAGCCGCGTGATCGCAGACGCCTATATTCTGCTACGGTACGATGGAATTGCATATGGCAATGACAAGGACTGGCGTCCGGAACGCAAGGACATCATCAGTTCGATGTCGGTAGGTTTTGCGTTGGATACCCGTCTGGGGCCGCTGGAGATCTGGTCGGCCTGGACACCGCCAGCTGAGTCGCATCGTTATAACCACCGTGTCGCGGTCAACTTCGGGTATTGGTTCTAACGCCTTGCCATTCCACCGTGAGACGATTTAATTAGGGACAGACCCCTATTATTAGCACCATTTATCACAATAAATAGGGGTCTGTCCCTAATTAAATCGTTGTAAGTATCGCGCCAAATGCTTAGATTACGACTGACTAAGATTTAACTTCATCCACTAGCCAATAATCTGTAAATGCAAGGAAAGCACTATCATCACTCACAAAGGGAGGAGACCCCATGCCTCGCGAAGCGCGTTTCATTGAACCAGAAATACCGTACCACGTTACTCAGCGAGGGAATTACCAGCAGAATGTATTCCATGAAGATCAGGATAGGCACAAATACCTTGAGTTGCTGAACGTGCATTCCCTCAAGAACAAGCTGGAGGTGTGGGCTTATTGCTTGATGGACAATCATATCCACTTGATTGTCTATCCTCGTGAGTCACAGTCTCTCGCGAAAGCATTGGCAACCACGCATATGATGTACGCGCAATATTGCCACCGTCAGTCGGGTGTAGTTGGGCATTTCTGGCAAGGGCGATTTTATTCCTGTGCGTTGGATGCGCAGCACCTTGTGCATGCTACCAGGTATGTGGAAATGAATCCGGTTCGTGCCAGGTTGGTGGAAACGCCTACAGACTGGGTTTGGTCGAGTGCGCGATATCATCTTGGGGTCTGCGATGACCCGCTGTTGGATCAGGCACGTTGGCCGGACGAGGAATTACTATATGACTGGAAGGCTGTGCTGGAGGTTTATGATGATGATGCTTCAATACAACGGTTGCGTTACGCGACCCGCACAGGACATCCAATGGGAAGTAATACTTGGATCAAAGCACTGGAACAACGGTCAGGACGGCGATTGCATCCGCTTCCGGTGGGACGTCCACGAAAGAGATAGTAATCGGACTTGATCGTGAAATAGCAAATAATTATGGGAAGTTGTGCTGAATATATTAGGGACAGACCCCTATTAATTGTGATAAAAGGCGCGAATAATAGGGGTCTGTCCCTAGTTCTTTTAGTTCTTTCCTGGGACTGCCAGACAACAGTTGAAGCACGACTTTTCCTGAAAATCTGGTATCGAAAAGTGCGCTACAGCGGCCTGAAACCGATGAAGAAGTTCGTGAAAATGCTTAAGCGTCACGAAGACGGCATCTTCGCATGGTTTGAACACAGAATCAGCAATGGCATCGCCGAAGCCCTGAACAACACCGCCAAAGCGATCAGCCGACGCAGCCGAGGATTCCGCACCGCTGATACTTTCAGCACAGTCCTCATGCACTGCATGGGTGGGCTTCAATTACCACAAACCGTGCACAGATTCTTGTGAGAATATATTCCCTAGTTCTTTCTAATTCTTTCAGACTAACCCTCCCTCCGCACCAACACTCGATCTCCACGATGCAAAACGCCACCAAACCGTGTATACTCACAGACCGAACAATCCACCTGAACATCACCAAGAGGACAGCAATGGGCAGCACCAAACCGATCTTCATTTCACTCACACTTTTGGCGCTGATCATTCTCGTCGGATGCGCATCTGAACGTTCAGTTCAAATCCCGACTGACGATCTGAGCCAGTCAATTGTTGACCGTCACGCCCTGGCAATTGTCACCGACACCTTGCTGACCACACCGTTACGCGAGCAGGGTGCGACTGTGAGCGTCATAGTCGGCGATGTACGGACAGGCGCGGTACTCATAGACCACGATGCCGACCGTTACATGCTGCCAGCTTCGGTGCAGAAACTTTTCGTCGCTGCGGACGCCATGTTGACCCAGCCTGAAGACTTCCGTTTTACGACCCGCATCTTCAGCAACGGCCCCTTGATTGATGGCACGGTACATGGCGACCTGGTCATGCTCGGTGGATGGGATCCCAGTCTGTCCGGCGACAAGCCATATATGGATTGGCCGTGGGCTATCTTTGACAGTCTGGCGAGTGAGATCAAGGCGGCTGGCGTTGATACCATCACCGGAGATATAATCGCCCAGGGCGACGCATATATACCAGGTGGTTGGGAATTGGGCGACCTCCGCCATCGCTATGCTCCGAGCATCAGCCAGCTCAATTGGAACGACGGTTCGGTTTCCTATGCCCAGGCTGTCACTGGCCGGCAGTCGGTGAATCTACAGGTGATGACCTGGCCCGCCCCCATTTTCTGGAGCGTCGAGCATGGTGATTTTCGGCCGCTGGGAAGCGTAAAAATTGTCGAGCCCACAGTTTCCGTAGAAGTGGTAAACGCTCCGTTACCTCCGGGTCGACCATACCAACCTGCCGGATCATGGGATATCAGGCTGACACCGAGTGTTATGCCGCGAGCTCTGGCGGCGGACGCCTTCCGTGAAGCGTTACGTCGTGCCGAAGT
>CAJVXH010000070.1 GCA_913009835.1 uncultured bacterium | reverse complement strand
GACATAAATGTCTGGGGCAAGTTGCGGTTCAGCCTTGGATAATCCCAGACATAAATGTCTGGGGCAAGTTGCGGTTCAGCTCTGGATAATCCCAGACATAAATGTCTGGGGCAAGTTGCGGTTCAGCCTTGGATAATCCCAGACATAAATGTCTGGGGCAAGTTGCGGTTCAGCCTTGGATAATCCCAGACATAAATGTCTGGGGCAAGTTGCGGTTCAGCTCTGGATAATCCCAGACATAAATGTCTGGGGCAAGTTGCGGTTCAGCTCTGGATAATCCCAGACATAAATGTCTGGGGCAAGACAGTGAATTGGTCTCTCGCGAAAGGTAGCCTGAGTCACTGGAACCGGGCAAGCCTGACAGGAATACTCTCCAGCCCGCCTTTCACCTCGGGCGCCCCCGAGTCTCTGCTGTTTTACTTGCCTCAGGGAGCTGAAAGTATAGCTTATGCACGGGGTTGAATTTGAGGGACACGGGGAAGCGATGAAACTGTCTGTTGTCATTCCGATCTACAATGAAGAACGTACACTCGCCAAATTAGTCGAGCGTGTGCTCGCGGTTGATTACGGATTCGAGGAACTGGAAATTGTACTCGTGGACGACCATTCACGTGACCGAAGCCAGCAGATCGGGCGACAATTCTCGGAGAAACACGATAATATCCTGTTTATCAGATTACCGAGAAATCGTGGCAAGGGTGCTGCGGTACGAGCCGGTTTTAACTATGCCACCGGTGACGTCCTCGTAATACAGGATGCTGACCTCGAATATGATCCTGCAGAACTCCCCAGCCTGGTGAGATTGATCCGTGACGATATAGCCGATGTGGTCTATGGAAGCCGCTTCCTGAGTATCGGCGCGCATCGCGTGCTCTACTACTGGCACTATCTGGCGAACAAAGCATTGACTTTCCTCAGCAACTTGCTGACCAATGTCAACCTGACCGATATAAACGTCTGCTACAAAGCTTTCAGACGCGAAGTGCTGGACAGCATCCATCTTCAGGAAAACGGTTTTGGCATTGATCCGGAGTTGACGGCGAAAGTTACCGGCACACGCTGGCGTGTCTATGAAGTACCGATCTCGTACTATGGACGCACCTACCAGGAAGGCAAGAAGATCGGTCTGAAGGATGCGTTTCGACATCTGTACGTCATCTTGAAATATAATCTGATAGGTTAGCGAAGAACGTGGGTAAATCCATGTCAACCCGAATCCCATCCTCAGAACCATCCCGAGCGGGACGTACGCTCGTTATGTACCTGCTGGTCTTCCTGCTCCTGATCATCGGGGTGGGCATATTAACTGCAATCCAGCCATATGATGTCGCGAAACCACTCGTCGATTCACTCTCTGATGATGAAGTCGAGTTCTTCACTCCCGATTATCACCATTCTGCCCTGACAAAACTCTGGGGCGGACTGGGATTTCTTGGCTTGACGGCAATCGCCCTGCTGTTGTTGCGAAAGAGAGTAGCGAGAGGATTCGATGCGCTCGCCGCAGACAGCCGTGAGTTTACAGCAGATCAGCGGAAAATCCGGCGTAGTGTCTGGAATGAACTGACCACCACAAACAAGTGGACACTCGCATTTATCATTCTGCTGGGGATCGGGCTACGCTGGCTATACATCAACGCTCCGCTGGAATACGATGAATCATTCAGCTACCTGTTCTTCGCGTCCAAGCCGCTATATGTGACAGTCAGCTATTATCTGCTTCCCAACAATCATATCCTCTACAATGCTTTCATGCACCTCAGCATTCAGTTGTTCGACACCTCAGCCTGGGCAGTACGTCTGCCCGCATTCATTTTCGGGGTCATGGCGATACCGCTGAGCTACATGCTGGGGAGGCGTGTGCTCAACGTTCAAACTGGAATGCTCGCCGCACTGCTGGTATCCACCAGCCATTGGATGATTCGTTATTCTACCCAGGGAAGAGGCTATTCGCTGCAATTGGTGCTGATTCTGCTGATGGCACTACTGGCTATCTATCTGCGTTGGTCACAAAGCCGACCGGCTTGGATGTGGATGGCTGTGCTGGCCGCCCTCACAGTTCACACCGTACCTACAGGTGTATACCCCGTCGCCTTTATTTGGATCTGGTTGCTATTCGCCATGAAAAAAGGGTGGGCGAAACGGATCAAAACTCTGGTTGTGTACGGAGCGTTCGCGGTTGGCCTGACCATGCTACTATACACCCCGGTTTTCATCGTGTCCGGTGGCCGATCCATCATTGCAAATCCATACGTGGTCTCATTAAGCTTTTCCGAATGGTTGGCACAGATCCCGCAGTGGACAGCCGATTTCCATGAATACCTGGCGGGACCGATGCCCATGGCCCTCCAGATTGTCCTTACCCTGGCGGTAGTTGCGGGCATCATTCTGCATCCGTGGAAAAAAGAACCGTGGCCGTTCATTGTGCCACTCACAATTGTCACATTGAGTATGATCACCATCCAACAAGTGCACCCCTTTACCAGAGTCTGGACTTGGATCGTACCATTTGTTGCCATTACCGCGGCAAGTGGATTGGGTTATCTGAGCGAGCGTTTCATCAACGCGGAGAAGACAACACGGACGGTTTCAATTGTAGTTGGGATTGTGTTGCTGGTGACGATGAGTGGGGCAGAGTTGTGGCAGTACAACTCCACCAAGGAACATCGTCAGACATATGAATTGGGAATGACTTCAGCAGCAGAGTGGTTCAACCAGAATCTCGCTGACGACGATTTTGTACTCTGGAACATGAGCTTTCCAGTGATTGGCTACTATCTGGATCGGGATGGAGATGGCCGGGAAGTTCTTTACAGCCGCAGCGAAACTGACAGCGGACGGGTTTTCTTTATTCACGATCTCAACCGAAGCATTCCCGTTGAGCTGGCTGAAGCTGAACTGGATAGCAGTATGATCAATCAGATGGTACAGGTATTTGCGGAAGGAAACATGACTATTCATCAGTTGATACGCTGATACTCGAAGAGCAGGCTCCCCTCGCAGGAGCAACCTTTCCCTGATGGTGCATCGAACAGAATAGCGAAAATAGCTTCGCATTATTCAACAAGCGTTCCCCGTTAATCATGTCGAGGGACATTTACCCGAACTCGAAGAACTAATCGACAAAAAGCTCGCACCAGATTTGCGAGATAAAAGAAGGAGAAGTACAATGGCTCAACCGATGGCCGTGACCGACGCAAGTTTTGATCAGGATGTTCTGAAGTCTGATGTCCCCGTGTTGGTGGATTTCTGGGCTCCCTGGTGTGCACCTTGTCGTATCGTTGGTCCGATCGTAGAAGAGATCGCTGGCAACTATGAAGGTAAGATCAAGGTTGGTAAGGTTAACACCGATGAAAATCCTAACCAGGCAGGTTCTCTGGGTATTCGCGGTATTCCTACACTGATTATTTTCAAAGATGGCAAGGAAGCCGATAGAGTCGTAGGTGCCGTGCCAAAGGCGCAATTGACAGAATTCGTTGAACGCAACTTGAATTGATCCGCCGTTGAAAAATCAACTTAGCATCCCCATAGCATTCATCGCAGCAAGCGTGATGTTGCTATGGGGTTTTTCATTTATTGCCATAGAGATAGCTCTGCGGGAAGTAACACCCTGGCAGCTGGTGCTGCTGCGTTATCTCCCTGCCGCGGCAATTTTTGCGATAGTGCTTGTGGTAAAGGTCATTCGTGGACAGCTGAAACTGACAAAACGCATGACCGTCGAACTGCTGATCGCCGGCTTGTTCATGGTCAGCATGTACAATCTGTCGCTCAACACCGGATTAACGATGCTCCCGGCATCGCTGGGTGCATTGGTTATCGCCCTCAACCCTGCCATGATCGCGATTGTCGCAACAATCTTCCTTCAAGAACGCCCACATCCCCGTACCTGGTTCGGCTTGGTTCTCGCTCTAGTCGGACTGATTTTCGTCGTCCTCGCCAGATATGGAGCGCCTGAATTGCGCGCTCAACACCTTCTCGGCATGATGATTACCCTCGGGGCACCGCTTAGCATCGGCTTGTATACATCGGTCATCCGTCACAGTGCGCCTTCATTGGGTGCGGTCGGATCAACTGTTTCAGCAATCACCATCGGAAGTATTCCCCTCATTTTCTGGATAGGCCCCGACCTCTTAGTCACAGTTCAGACAATGAGTAGCAGCTTGTTCTGGTCGCTGATCTTTCTCTCCCTCGGCTGCACAGTTTATGGCTTCCTGATGTGGGCATATGTGCTGAAGAGAGTGGAAGCCTCTACCGCCGGAATGTTCATATACTTTGTGCCGTTGATCGCAGCTATTGGATCCTACCTGATGCTCGATGAACCGATTGATCTGCCCTTCATCGGTGGTGGGACGCTTGTCATAATCGGTGTTACTATCTCAACCGGGCTGATGGGAAGATTATTCAGACTGATTAAAACAAGAAGTTGATCGACTCCGGTTCTCCAAAGTCTGACAGCCGTCCTGAGGAACTTCGACTACAATCCTCCAGTTATCAATACCAGTTCATACACACACGGAGATTCAACCATGACAGTTACCGAAGCTATAAATGCAAGGCGTTCCGTTCACTCATACGATACGAGTAAGTCGATAAGTGACAAAGAATTGCGCGAACTGATTGAACTCTCAACTCTCGCGCCATCATCGTTCAACCTGAACCACTGGCGTTTCATCACGGTTCGCTCTGATGATGGGAAAAAGAGATTGCACGCGGCTTCGTTTGATCAAAAACACATTCTCGATGCGTCTGCTGTACTTATCGTTCTCGGCAAGATTGACGCTCATGAAGATGTCGAAAAGTTCACCGGTGATTGGGTAAACAAAGGTTATTACGCCGACGAAAAGCACCTCAAAATTGTCACCAGCAAGTTCTATGGCCTCAATCCGACGGTGCAAAGAGATGAGGCAATCCGATCCACATCGATCATGATCGGGATGATGATGCTCGCTGCGAAAGAACGTGGACTCGACACTTCGGCGATAATCGGATTCAAACCCGATGAAGTTGTTGAAGCCTTCAACATTCCCTCAAACTACCTGCCGGTGATGCTGCTGACGGTCGGCCATGAGTTGACACCACCGCCAGAACGAGTGATTCGACTGAACTACGACGAGATAGTTTATGAGGAAACATTCCCGGTTGACTGATCGCCAAATTGGGAGATAATCTCAGCGATTCTACCTGATCTGGATCGCAGCACCAGGAGTCTTGCCTTGTACGCGTTTTGGGTGTTCCGTACTTTCGTGCCACATGTTGAACCGGGCAGGTTAACACAACGGAAAAACTCATGAAGCACATCCTTGTTCTAGGGGCTGGAAAGAGTTCGCCAAGCTTGATTCGTTACTTACTCGATCAGGCAGCGGAGAATGATTGGTTCGTAACGGTAGGTGATTACAACCAGGAAGCCGCTGTGGAACGTGTGGGCGACCACCCTCAGGGCACAGCTATCTTCTTTGATGTTACTGACCCGTCGATGCACGAACATCAGGTCAAGAACGCGGACCTCGTGGTCAATTTCCTGGCGCCACGGTTTCAGCATCAGGTCGCCATAGAGTGCGTGCAACAAGGCGTACACATGGTTTCCGCTTCCTACCGAAGCAAACGTATCCGTGAACTGGATGTGATGGCGAAACGTGAGGGCGTGCTCATCCTCAACGAGATGGGCCTCGACCCGGGCATCGATCTGATGTCAGCAGCTGAGATCATTCAACGCGTACGTAAAGACAACGGCATTATCAAAAAGTTTGTCTCCTACGGTTCCGGCCTTCCGGCGAACGGCGAAGAATCCAACCCCATGAAGTACGTCATCACCTGGAACCCGTTCAACGTCATCACCGCCGGGATCAATGGCGCCCAGTATCTCGAAGACGGAATGATCAAGATCCTCCCCTATCACCAAGTGTTCAGACAGACTTGGCCGGTCGATGTGGACGGCGTCGGAACCCTCGAAGCCTATCCGAATCGCGACAGCCTCGCCTACAAGGATCAGTTCGGCCTGGTGCATGCGCAGACCATGATCCGGGGCACTTTGCGCAACCCGACCTACGCTGAAACTTGGCAGGCCATCCTGAATCTTGGCCTTACCAACGACGAATTAACCATCCCCGCGCTGCATGATCGCAGCATGAAAGACATCGTTGAAATGTGCCTCCCTGCACACGTCAACGGTGCCGACATTCGTTCACGCGTGGCAAATTACCTGCGCATCAATCCGACCGGCTATACCATGGAGAAGTTGGAATGGGTGGGTCTGTTCAGTGACGAAAAATGCGGCTGCACCGGAAATAGCCCTGCTGACGCGATGGTTCATCTACTCTCCCGTAAACTCGCGCTTCCGAAAGGTGGACGGGACATGGTTATCCTGGTCCACAAGATGCTGGTCGATTTCCCGGACACCATGAACCCCCGTCCCACCGAGAAGATCATAAGCACCCTCGTCTTGTACGGCGACCCGAATGGCGAGACCGCAATGAGCAAGACTGTCGGCCTGCCAGTCGCCATCGCGGTCAAGATGATCCTCACTGACAAGTTGAAGATGACCGGGTCGCAAATCCCGGTACATCCCGCCATCTATAAACCGATCCTCAAAGAGCTTGCCGAGATGGGAATACAGTTCGTCGAACGGACTGAGGCGGTGGAGGAACTGAAGAAGTAGGTGCGAGGTATGAGGTGTGAGGTATGAGGTGCGAGGTGCGAGGTGTGAGGTGTGAGGTGTGAGCTGTGAGCTGTGAGGTGCGAGGTGCGAGGTGCGAGGTGCGAGTAATAGACAAAACATTTGAATTTCCACGGACTTCAGTCCGTGGAAATGGGTTGTGCCCCAGACATTTATGTCTGGGATAATCCGCGCTTGACGAGCAAGCACGGGCCTGTCAGTCCTTACAGTCCTTACAGTCCTCACAGCTCATCCTCCGGCCGATAACTCTTCTTAATCATCGCCTCAATCGTCTTTTTCGGATCAGCGAGCAACTTCTGACCGACACGAACCTGCTCCACATTCAGCAATCCGAACGCATAATGCAGCGGCTTGAAGGTCGAGAGCAGCAACTCGCCGGGCATCTTGTTCAAACGTTTCGATTCTGCGATCAACCACTTCTTCCCTGATGCGTTGAGTGAGAGAATGATCCCAGTCTGTTCCTTGAATTCCAACACAGCGTCCCGCACTGTCGCGTTATAGACCAGTTCCTCACATACCGCGCGTGGGTTCTCAATCGCTTCTTTCGTCAACGTAAACTCACGGATGCTCGTCGAAGGAAAGTGCTTCTCAAAGGTGATCAACGCCCGCTCTGCCGCACGGGTCAACCCACGCGCACCAGTCTTTTCCTCAAAAGCCTGAGCTGCCAGCATGCGCAAGGCATCTTTCTCAAACTTGAGATCGATTCCGTAGGCTGCGAAGTCACGGATCTTGCCTTGTATTACGGCGTTATACTCGTTGGTCAGGATCTCAAATAACCCATCCACATCGAGGTCATTCAGACGAGCCAGTACCGGCAACCGTCCGATAAATTCCGATTCGAAACCATAGTCGATCAGGTCCTTGGTGCTGATGTCGGCGAACAGTTTATTGCGGTCGGCGACCTTGGTTTCAATGTCGCCACCGAAACCGATCGGTTGACGGTTCATCCGTTTACGGACGATGTCCTCCAATCCATTGAAAGCGCCGCTGACGATGAAGAGGATGTTCCGTGTGTTGACCTTCTTCTGCGGTGCCTTGCCAGTGCGTTGGGTCTCAATGACCGCCTCCATCTGGGAAGCGAGGTCGTGAGGGACACGCAAATCTACTTCCGTCTCTTCCATCAACTTGAGCAGGTTACGTTGAACCCCGGTCCGGCTGACATCAGGTCCATTAGTTCCCCGGCTGGAGGCAATTTTGTCAATCTCGTCGATGTAAACTATGCCATATTCGGCCTGCTTGATATTGCCACCTGTCGCACGTACCAGGTCACGAACCAGATCTTCCACGTCGCCGCCGACATAGCCGGTCTCGCTGAATTTGGTCGCATCACCCTTGACGAAGGGTACGCCCAGATGGTCGGCGATCAGCTTGATGATATAGGTCTTACCCACACCGGTCGGACCGATCATCAAAATGTTCGGCTTGATCTGCCCCGGGATGCGTTTCCAGTTCTTTCCATCCTCTGCCTCCCAACGCATGCGGTTGAAATGTGTCGCAACCTTGGTGGCAAGAACCTCAATCGCTTCATCCTGCTCAACCACGTATTCCTGTAAATACTCCTCCAGTTCGCGAGGCGTCATGTCGAACTTCAGATCAGCTTCTTCTTCGTCTTTCAGAGATGAATCCATCTCTTTGCTGCCGAGGGTGTCCACTTCGGCGTGAACCGCGTCAGGTCCGTATTTATCCTTGAGAAACGCCTGAATATCTCTTTGCAGATCTTCCGGTGAGGGCTGCTTGCTGCTATTGTCAGTCATCTTCATTCCTTAGGGTTATGTGCTTCCAGTGTACGGCGCGGTTGGAATTCTGTTCCCTGCCAGAGGTGCTGTCAGGTTGGCGTGAAAAGTTTGCGGTTCCCTCGTAAAATGCTTCCCAGAATTGAATCGGTCGGGCGATTGAGAATATCTAATTCGTGAGGTCCGCTTGGAGAGCCTTCTTACAATACTTGCAAACGCCTTATTTGCCAGGGTTTACAAGGCGTCATACCGACTGTGCTTCTCGAGCTCGAATAGATTACTCTTGCTTCATCCTCTGCGCTTCGGTAGCTTTCGATTGCATTCATAGCAAAAAGCAGGCCAAATACGAAATTGTGACACGGTGCGGGGATCTTTTGTATCTCATCGCCCGTGTACATTAAAACTTTCAGGAGGAGTGGTGAGTCTGAGAGTTAAAAACCCACAGGTCGAAGAGAAACTGAAAGACATTAAACTCGTCATATTTGATGTGGACGGTGTCATGACCGATGGCAGCGCCTACTTCAGCGATGAGGGCCTGGCGATGAAAGCGTTCTCCATGCGAGACGGTTTCGGCTTCGTCATGGGAAAAGCTGCTGGTCTCGATTTCGCCGTGATTACTGGAAACGTTGTCGAGCTGCTGAAACGCCGCCTCGAGAAATTCAAGATTGATAGGATAAAAGGCGGCCATTTCCGCAAGACCGGTTACTTTCAGGAGATTCTCGACGAGACCGGATTTTCCCCCGAACAAACCGTCTACATCGGCGATGATCTGTTCGACATCCCGGTATTGAGATCGGTAGGTGTCTCCATGGCACCCAGTGATGCCCACGAAGAGGTGCTTGCGATGGTAGATGTTGTCATCGAAACGCCCGGTGGACATGGGGTCATTCGTGAGGCGGTAGAGGCTATCGTGAAGGCGAAAGGCCTTTGGGAGGATGTGCTGCTGCGCATCGAAGGTGATGAGGCCGGAGGATTGTGAAGCGACAACTCACATACCTGTATCACATATCAATCTTCTTTGTGATAGTTGCTGGGTTGGTCGGCTGCGTTGACATCGAGTCCGAGGGCGAGCTGGCGGAGGATGAACTCCGCTGGGGATTGCCGTCACAAGAATTTGAGGACGTGATACTGACCCATTCGAAATCCGGTGAGATACTATTCAAGTTAACAGCGCCACATTTTGACCGTTATGATCGAAAGGACAAAGCCTTATTCTATGGCGGTATCGAGATCCTTTTCTACGAAGATGGTGAGGTGACAAGTCGGCTCACCTCCGAGCGCGGAGAAGTGCTGCATGACGGCGAGGAGCTCATTGCCCTCGGAAATGTGGTCGTCGAAACTGACACTGGAACGACAATTCTCACCCCTCGTCTGCGATGGGAGAAAGAAACCAAACTCATCACCAACGATACAACTGTCACCATTATCACCGACTATGACACGTTATATGGAACCGGATTGATTGCTACGGACGATCTAAAAAATAAGCGCATCATCAATCCAACCGGAGTCAGCTATCGCGGTGTCAGCGAAGAGGGTGGTGGTATGCAGCTCTCACCAGCTCGATCCGACGATGAGACCAGGGCTGATTCGTCAGTCGTGAATCCGCAGCCACGCTCATCGCGCTCTGAAACCATGTCGGTCGTTGGTCCCAGTGGGATTTCCAACATTGACAATCGACCGGTCTCACCATTCGATAAACCACAATTACCGGAGATAAGTGACAGCACAAACGTTGACACCTCAGCCTCAACCAAAGAGACGGGGGAATGAATATGAACCTCCAGAAATGGTTGGCTTTGTTTGTGCTTCTTATGGCATTCTTTTTCAACCTGGCCCTCGGTCAAGACAGCACCAATACCAAACCAGTGCCACCACCAGAGCACACGATTAACAAGAGTGCAATGGAACATCAGCGTGGCCTCGCCAAAAAACAGGCAGAAGATGAAAGGCGGCAACAGCTTGAAAATGCCGACTCTTTAGCCTCCAAGACCGTTCTCATGGATGATAGAGGTGATTACCACGGCTATGGTCGTGACACTGGCGGTGCGATCATCCTGAAACGTGCGGCAGAGCTTCAACAGATACAAGACTTGACCGGTGAAGTTGTCCAACTGGAAGGAAATGTCAAGATCGTACAGGACAGCATGACCATCTGGTGCGATCAGTCACGCCACCGAAGAGCTGAAGGAATACTTGAACTCTACGGTGACGTGGTCATGATTGATCCACAACGCAAACTGATGGCGGATGAAGTCTTCTACTATGAAAGCACACGTCTCAGCATAGCGCGAGGCAATGTCATCATCGAACGCGATTCCGTTGTTCTAAACTGTGAGCAGGGACAATACGACGAAGTCAATGATATCGCTACCTTCGACCGTAATGTCATCGGACATGATCTGCGTAGGGATATAATTGTCACAGGTGATAATGGAACGTTCTTTACCGAACTTCAACACACCATAATCCCCACCAATCCAGTGCTCGTTCAAATGGACAGTCTCGGGCAGGAAGAAACCCGCATCGTCGGCGAATACATGGAATACGATGCCTTGGGTGGGCTTGCATTTGTAAGGGACAGCGTAAAAATCAGCTGGCGCGATGTGGAAGGGTGGGGCGACGAGCTATTCTATTATCCTGATTCCAACCGTGCACTACTGGTCGGTGAACCACGCATCCTCCACTTTCGTGACGAAGTGTTCGGCGATTCAGTCTGGATATACATGAATGAAGAGACGCTCGATTCGGTAGTAGTTATAGGCAATAGCATCGCCTACACCGCCTCAGACAGCAGCGAGTTTGCCCCAAGATCAACCCTGCGGGGGAGGAGAATCGTGCTCACTTTTGACGACGGTGCTGTCAATCAGATGGCGAGCTTCGGACAGGCAGTAGGAGTATATCATGTCTTTCAGGATGGCATAGATCAGGGATCGAACAAAGTCAGTGGCGATCTCGTTGAGCTGAATATCGAAGAACGAACTCTACAGAGCGTACGAGTAATCGGCGGGACAGAAGGTACCTTCTATCCACCACACCTTGCTGGAAAGCTGCGTGATGACTGATAATGGAAGCGGGACAAAGCTCTGCCGTCTGAGTGCAGAGCACCTGGTGAAACGATATGGCCGTCGGACTGTTGTCAACAATGTCAGCGTTGACGTTTACCAGGAAGAAATCGTCGGCCTGCTCGGCCCAAACGGGGCGGGGAAAACGACCACCTTCAACATGGTTGTTGGAATGGTTCAGCCGAAAGATGGCAGGATATTGTTTGACGGCGAAGACATCACTGGCATGAAAATGTTCCAGCGAGCGAGAAAAGGTATCGGCTATCTCGCCCAGGAAGCGAGCGTATTCCGCAAGCTGAGTGTTCAGGATAACCTGATGGCGATCGCACAGACATTGCGGCTGAACCGTTCTGAACGACGGGAGATAGTCGAAAGGCTCTTGGAAGAATTATCGATCACACACATTCGCAAGAGCCTGGCCTACAACCTCTCCGGTGGAGAAAGACGTCGCACCGAGATCGCACGCTGCCTGGTCACCGATCCGAAATTCATCCTGCTGGATGAACCTTTCGCGGGCATTGACCCGATTGCAGTAGCCGATATTCAAGAGATCGTGCGCAACCTGGCGAAGCGTGGAATTGGAGTTCTGATCACCGACCATAATGTGCATGAAACCCTCGCCATTACTGACCGAGCATACTTGCTATATGAGGGTAGAATTCTGAAATCAGGGTCCAGTGAAGAGCTGGCTGTTGATCCAGAAGCGAGGAAGCTCTATCTCGGCGAGTCATTTGAGCTGAAGAGATCGTGATAATTATTCCTATATTGTAACGTTATAGCGAGATTACCTTTATTTGGGTTAATTCGGGTATGGTATTGTCATATCCCGAAACGGAAAGGCAATAAATGCAACTACAGCAAGTCATCGGTCTCAGGCAGGAAATGGTCGCTCAACCGCAGCAAATTCTGCGGAGTGAGCTGATTCAGACCCCGCTTATCCAGCTGGAAGCACGTTTTCAGCAGGAATTTGAACAGAACCCTCTGCTCGAGATCGCCGATGAAGCTGAGATGGATCAACGTCAACCAGAAGGCGAAACACTCGAGAGTAATGCTGTAAAGGAAGCCAAGGATCAGGCAGAAGATCGGGAAGCTAAAGAGGCTGAAAAGGAAGAACGCGAACCCGATTGGGAAGCCTTCTTTGACGATCAGGAAGATGCCCGGGCCGACGAACGCCGCTTCTACAAATCAAATCAGGCTATCACTGATGCCGTAGAAATTCCCCAGGCGGATGTCCACACCCTTGCCGAAAATCTGTTGGATCAGTTGAGGATGGATAGATTTACCGATCATCAAATGTTGATCGGGGAGTATATCATCGGTAGCCTCGACACTCGCGGTTATCTTGATGCACCGTTGGACATAATTGCAGGACTTTCTGAATCCACCGTGGATGAAGTAGCAAAAGTGCTTCACTCTGTGCAAAGATATGATCCTGTAGGAGTAGCTTCACGGGATCTGCGGGAATGCCTTTTGATTCAGCTTGAAGTAAGAGGTGAAAAGGAGAGCATCACCTGGCAGATACTAAATAAACACTTCGATGAGTTCGTCAACCGACGTTTCGAGTCCATCGCTTCTACGTTGGGAGTCACCCCCCAAGATGTACAAGCTTCATTCGAAATTATCGCAACCCTGAACCCACGGCCGGGTGAAGGTGTGATAGATGAGAAAATGAACTACATCATCCCCGACTTGATCGTGGAAGTTATTCAGCATCAGGAGAATCAGGATCCGGAATTCGCGATCATGCTGAACGATGGCAACATTCCGAGTTTCTATGTCAACGATGATCTCAAGAAACTGATCCTCACTCGCAACTCTGATAAGAAGGCCCGTGAGTTTGCGATGCGGAAAGCGGAGAGCGCCCGTTGGTTCATAAACGCCATCATGCAGCGTCGTACCACAATGATCAGAACCATGAGTGCGATTGTTGAAAGACAGAAGCCCTGGTTTCTCACTGGACGCGATGCCAACTTACGCCCGATGATTCTTCAGGACATCGCCGAAGACATTGGAATGGATATATCAACGATCAGTCGTGTGAGCAGGGAAAAGTACGTTCAGACTCCATATGGCGTCCGTGAGTTAAAGTTCTACTTTAACGACAAAATGACCACTGATTCAGGTGAAGATGTCTCCACTCGTGCGATCAAGGAGAAGCTGCTGGAGATCATTGCCGCCGAGGATAAGAAGAAGCCACTTAGCGACAAGGCCATAGCCGATCTCCTGGATGAGCACGGTTATCAGATAGCTCGACGTACCGTGCAAAAATACCGCGAGCAACTCAGTATCCCCGTTAAACGCATGCGCCGTATGGTATAAGCCCACGAACGGCACCATATTCAATCCAGTATCAACAAGTTGGAAATTCCATGTCCACACTACCTTTGATTTTTCGCGGAGATCGGATAAGCGCGCTCGTCGTCGGAGGAGGACAGATCGCGCTGCGGAAAATACAGAACCTGATGGAGGTCGGTGCCCATGTGACCGTAATCGCACCACATGTCATCCCGGAAATAAAGGAGATCTGCCACCAGAATCATTATGCACGTCTGCTCGAACGGATGTTTTGCACCGGCGATACAAGACTGCGCCGCCATCATGACCCGAGAAAAGTAGCCTTTAACCTGGTCATCGCCGCAACAGATGATAATGCCACAAATAAGGCAATATCCGCTGAATGCCAGGCCGATGGCATCCCGGTTAACATCGTTGATGTTCCCGAATTATGCACCGTTTATTTCGCGGCGGTTGTACGTGATGAGCCACTGATGATCTCCATCTCAACCGAAGGTGAGGCGCCTTTCCTGGCGCGCCACATGAAACATGAACTAAATGACTTCACGAAGCATTGGGCACCGCGAGTCCGTTGGGGATCAACATTCCGAAAGTGGGTCAAAGATCAGGTAAGCGAGTTCTCACAGCGTGAGAAGATGCTCGGCACCTTCCTCGAGGTGTCCGACGGGGAGCTCGCAACCTGGGATATCGAAAATCCGCCACTTTCCCTTTGGGAAGGTTGGGCAGCTCAATTGAACATTCAACTCAAAAAGACCACATGATAGAACCAATTCGTCTAGGCACACGTGGTAGCGCGCTCGCCCTCTGGCAAGCCAATACCATCCGTGATCTGATAATTCAGGCACATCCAGAGCAGCCGGTTGAACTGCTGATTGCAGATAGTCAGGGCGACAAGGATCAGAAAACTCCTTTGGCCGCCTTAGGCGGGACCGGAGTGTTCGTCAAACAGTTAGAAGCTGAGCTGCTTGCCGGGAACGTTGATCTGGCTGTACACAGCGCGAAAGATCTACCCGCCAGCATGCCGACCGGACTCGAGCTGGCGGCCGCTCCCGTACGCGGGGTTGTCAACGATGCGCTGATTATGAGCAATGGTAATAGCTTGTCCGATCTTCCGACCGGTTCCGTCGTAGGAACTTCGAGTCCTCGACGGGTCGCATCACTCAAACATATCCGCCCTGACCTGAAAACAGTGAACATCCGGGGCAATGTGCAAACCCGCATCCGTAAAGTGGATGAGGGTGAGGTAGATGCCACTCTCCTCGCACTAGTCGGCCTGCAACGCCTGGGCCTCGAATCGAGAGTGAATGATACACTCCCACTCCATCAGTTCCTTCCTGCCGCTGGGCAAGGAATCGTCGCCGTGCAGATCCGCGCCGATGATAACCGATTGCAGAAACTTCTCCAGCCGATCAATCATAAGGCAACTTGGAAGTGTCTGATAGCTGAACGAGCGTTGCTGCGCCGTTTGAATGCCGGATGCCACGCTGCCCTCGGAGCTCTCTCAACCATGCAGAGCGAGGAACAGATGCAGATGTCTGCGCGAGTGATGTCGCTGGATGGTTCAGAGATGATTGAATTCACGGCGAGTGTGAAAGCTGGTATTGCACCAGAATCCCTGGCGGATATTGTCGCTGATCATTTGACCCAGCAAGGCGCTGAGAGGTTATTGGAGGACGGTGTTTCATCCTGAACGTTTTGCCCCCCTTCAGGCCCGTGCTTGCTCGTCAAGCGCGGATTATTCTAAGGTTAAACTGTTTGACCAACCGCGCTTGACGAGCAAGCACGGGCATACCTTGCAAATCTCCACTTTCGAAGCTCACCATGGCCAAACCAATCGGATCTGAGTTAGTCGGGGCACGCTTGGAGCAGGTTGCCTCACCCGGTTCAAAGCTGTACTTTTTCACCGTAGAATAAGAACACTTTTTCCGGCTGCCCCCTTGGGCGGCTCTTGGCTTTTATGAACCCCATAACAACCGGTTGAGAAAACCCGGAGGGTCACGTGGCACAAGAGTTTTTTACCATTGGCAGACACCTTTCCATGGAAAGATTGCGATTTCCGGAAGCAACCGGTGAGTACACCTCGCTCATGTCGGAGATTGTCCTCACCGCGAAAATTATCAATCGTGAGGTGAATAAGGCAGGACTTCTGGATGATATTACCGGCTATACCGGCGATATCAACGTACAGGGGGAAGAGGTCCGGAAACTGGATCAGTACGCTGACGATCTCTTTATGCACATCCTCAAGTATTCCGGACATGTTTGCGCAATGGCATCCGAAGAAGCGGAAGACCTCGTTCGTGGACCAACATACGTCAACACCGGAAAATACGTCGTAATGCTCGATCCGCTGGACGGATCCTCCAACATTGACGCAAACGTTTCCATCGGGTCCATTTTCGCCATCCACAGTCGAGTTACGCCTACTGGTGAACCGGGTGCACTGGAAGACTTTCTCCAGCCGGGACGGGATCTGATCGCTGCCGGGTACGTACTCTATGGATCATCGACGATCATGGTCTACACCTCGGGACGAGGTGTACACGGTTTTACTCTCGACCCGTCTGCCGGCACCTTTATCCTCAGCCATCCTAACATTCAAATTCCGCAAGAGTGCAAGATTTACTCGGTCAATGAGAGTTACACCCGTGACTGGACTGAAGGTGTGCGGCGCTATGTCGAGCGTTGCAAATGCATCGGCGAATCGGATGAACATGAATTGGATAATCCGATGTCATCCCGCTATATCGGATCCATGGTTGCCGATTTTCACCGTAATCTGCTCTACGGCGGTATCTTCCTCTATCCCGGGACGGTCAAGAAGCCGAATGGCAAACTTCGCCTGTTGTACGAGGCCAACCCGATGGCATTCCTCGTCGAACAAGCTGGTGGTGCCGCGAGCAACGGTGAGATCGACATCCTGGACATCATGCCGACAGAGTTGCACGGACGTGTGCCACTTTTCATGGGGAACAAGGACGAAGTCGAACTGATCGAAAACTACATCAAGAAATACGACCTGATGGAAGAATTGATAGGCTGATCACTGATTCTTCAGGCATGCTGTGACTTCCAGGGGATACTTACGCCGTAAGTGTCCCCTTGACTGTTATTGTCTTTTCCTGTAGCCTGTTTTTTCCTGAGTCCGTTCGGCTGATCATACAATACTATGCTATATTCGCAACATGGATTGCTGAACCCGGTCGACAGGAAGACAAAGGATAAGGGGGAGAATCATGAGGACTACTGTCATCCTATCTAGTGTATCTGCATTGCGTAGTATCTCATCGTTTGTGCTGCTATGTATGTTTCTGGTCATGCTATCAGGTTGCGGCGAAAACGCTTCTCAACAACTCATCGACCCGCCAGCCATCTCCGATGATTTGCAGGCTGAGCTCGAAGCCTGGTTAGATGATAACGGACGCAACCCGGACACTTACATAGCAAGTCTTTTCTCCGAACACGATGTCGTCATCCTCGGCGAACAACACCGCATCAAGCATGATGTTGAGTTCGTCGCCTCAATGCTGGCACCGCTTCACGCTTCCGGCGTCCACTACTTCGCCACCGAGTTCGCACGGCGATCCGACCAACCGTTGCTCGATTCTCTAATGTCAGCCGCCGCCTGGGATGAATCCCTGGCGCGTGAGATCATCTTTCGCCAGTTCATGGCCTGGGGATACCAGGAATACGTCGACATCCTGCACGAAGCATGGCGGATTAACAAGAACCGTGCGGACGATACCCAACCATTGCGCGTACTCGCCCTGAACAACACCATGGATTTCTCATACTTCAAGACCGAAGCCGACTGGGATAATGACGAAATCTGGGCGCTGGTAATGGGCGATCAAACCGAAGCCGACTGGGCGCAGGTGGTGCTGGATGCGGTCCGCGGTGGGGGAAAGGTGCTGGTCCATTGCGGGATACATCATGGATTCACCACATACCGTCAGCCGGTGGTGAAGGACGGCGCATTTGTCAAGTTTGGACGCCCACGAATGGGCAATGTCCTACGCGACTCGCTGGACAGCGCGGTGGTCACGGTCTACCTCCACGCGCCCTGGAACACCGACGCCGGATATAACGCCGACTTCATCCATCCCGCCGGAGGACGACTGGACGCGTTCATGCTCGCCCGCGACGATAGACCGTTCCCGGTTGGATTTGATAGATCGGAAGAGCACACGTCTGAACTCCAGTCACACTGATATATCTCGTATGCCGTCTTCTGCTTGAAAAAAAAAAACACCTCACACCCACACCCCCCCCCCACACCCCCCCCACCCCTTACTGCCC
>CAJVXH010000069.1 GCA_913009835.1 uncultured bacterium | reverse complement strand
CGAGCCCCGAGCCCCGAGCCCCGAGCCCCGAGCCCCGAGCCCCGAGCCCCGAGCCCCGAGCCCCGAGCCCCGAGCCCCGAGCCCCGAGCCCCGAGCCCCGAGCCCCGAGCCCCGAGCCCCGAGCCCCAACGGTGAACTGACTTCGCGAACATGAGGCAATAGTTTCGAGCATCACTGAATAAGAGCAATTCAGATTAACTCCCCTGATCCAGAAAATCATTCCAGACTGGAGGCATTCCCGTCTCCATATTCTTCTTTCCTATTGACAATGCACTAAACTGGGATTATAATAGTAATCGTTATTATTATTGATAGAGGCAAATATGAATACCGGAGTTCCCCAGCGGAAATCGACTCAGCGTGATGTCATATATCAGGAACTGATGAAGATGACCTCGCATCCAACAGCGATTGAGTTGTATGAGGTGGTCAGGAAGGTTCTGCCAAAAGTCAGCCTGGGTACGGTGTATCGCAATCTGGATCAGTTGGTCAGTAACGGTACCATTGTCAAGATGTCGAATGGCACCTCTGTCAGATACGATGCAGATATGAGCAAACACATCCATATCAGATGTATTATTTGCGACACGGTTGCAGATGTTCACGAAATATCAGGGGATCCGATCGACACTTCTTACAGTGAGTTGTCTGGCTTCAAGGTTATCAGCTGTAATGTTGAGTTCTTCGGAATATGTCCCTCCTGTTTAGCGAAAAGCATGGATAAAGATTTATCTGATTGATAGACAAAAAACAAAAGAAAGGCATTAAGATGTCACTCGTAACGAAAGAAGCACCTGATTTCACAGCCCAGGCAGTGATGGCAAACAACACATTTGCTGAGCTCAAACTCTCTGATTATCGTGGTAAGTATGTGGTCCTCTTCTTCTATCCGTTGGACTTCACATTTGTGTGCCCGTCTGAGATCATCGCTTTTAACAAGAAGCTGGATGAGTTCAAAAAGAAGAACGTTGAAGTTATCAGCGTGTCGGTTGATTCACAGTTCACTCATCTGGCCTGGAAGAATACCCCGGTAGAAGACGGTGGAATTGGAGATGTTCAGTTCCCGATGGTAGCCGATCTTTCCAAGACCATTTCCCGTGATTATGGTGTGCTCGTTGACGATACGGTCGCGCTTCGTGGAACATTCCTGATTGACAAAGATGGTATTGTCCGTCACAGTGTAATCAATGATCTGGGGTTGGGACGCAACATTGACGAAGCCTTGCGTATGGTTGACGCGCTTCAGTTCACCGAAGAGTATGGCGAAGTCTGCCCGGCCAACTGGGTAGAGGGCGAAGATGCCATGGCCCCGACGGCTGAGGGTGTGGCTGATTATCTGGCCAAGCACGGCAAGTAGTCTCTGCGAGTGTAGCTCTGGTGTGTGTAATGATTGATATCACTGCCAGTGAATATTCTAATTGCAGGATTAAACGGGAGATCTGAAATGACTGAGAAGCATCAAGTCTATGTATGCAAGCATTGCGGCAACATCGTAGATGTCTTGAAGCCGGCAGGTGGAACCTTGAAGTGCTGTGGCGATGACATGCATCTGTTGAAGGAGAACACCACCGATGCCGCGACCGAGAAGCACGTGCCGATAATTGAACTCGTCGATGGCGGGATCAAAGTCACGGTTGGTGAGGTTGCACATCCGATGGTTGCTGAGCACTGGATTGAGTGGATTGAACTCAATGTGGATGGCAGAGCCTATCGTAGCGATCTGAGACCGGACGACAAGCCTGAGGTAGTGTTCAACGTCAGTGGAAGCAACGTTTTTGCAAGGGCTTACTGTAATCTTCACGGTCTTTGGAAAAGCGCGTAAGCTGGCATATGGCATATTGCAGCTGGGAAGTTCTCATTGTGGGGTGTGGCTGGAATCTGGCCACACCGCACAAGTGACATGGGGAGGAGTGATGAATTCCAGGTTTAACACAGACGAGATCCTTGAGATAGCAGTCAAGATCGAAGAAAATGGTGTTGCGTTCTACCACAAAGCCGCAGAACTCGCTGAAGATCCCACGGTAAAGAAACTCTTTTCAGATTTGTCTGCCTGGGAAAAGACCCATGTGCGGCAATTCTCTGAACTTCATGAGAAATACTACAGCATGAAGGAAGATACCGAACTGTTTAATCCTGATTCTGAAGCGACCAGATATTTGAAGGCGATTGCCGATGGCAAGATCTTCGTCATTGACGATATGGACAATGAGATAAATTCCGTGAGCGACGATGCTGTTGCCGTTATGAAAATAGCCATTCAGCGTGAGAAAGACACCATTCTGTTTTATTCAGCCATACTCGACGGCCTGTATGATACTTTTCCGAAGGATGATCTCAAGACGATCATTGATGAAGAGTATAGTCACGTCCGGTACCTTTCGGAGAAGCTGGCTGCGCTGTGAAATTTCCGTAAGCGTTGATTAGTCAATCTCATTTAATGGGAATCTTTTTTATGGATGCCATAGTAAGTTTTCTACAGAGTATCCACCCCATACAAGCGGCACTGATTGCCACACTTTTTACCTGGTTATTAACAGCGGCCGGAGCGTTACCGGTGTTCTTTACCAAAACTGTTAATCCAAGGGCGATGGATGGCATGCTTGGGATGGCAGCGGGGGTGATGATCGCGGCGAGTTTCTGGTCATTGCTGGCACCGGCCATTGAGATGTCTGGAGGAGACTGGAAGCCGGCGGTTGCGGGATTTCTGATGGGCGGGTTGTCCCTCTATGGTATGGATAAGGTCCTCCCTCACCTCCATCCGAGGCTGAAGGATTCCGAACCTGAAGGCATCAAAACCTCCTGGCAGCGAAGTGTGTTGCTGGTGTTGGCCATTACGCTGCACAATATCCCTGAAGGTTTAGCCGTGGGGGTGGCTTTCGGGGCAATTGCACATGCGACTGATCCGGCACATGCTCACACGCTTCTGATGGGCGGGATCTCACTGGCAATAGGTATCGGATTGCAGAATTTTCCCGAAGGCATGGCTGTCGCGATGCCTTTAAGACGTGAAGGTATGGGAAGGTTCAAAGCCTTCATGTATGGTCAGGCTTCTGGTATTGTGGAGCCGATTGCAGGTGTTTTGGGTGCTTGGCTGGTCTTGTCAATGGGAAAACTTCTTCCATACGGTCTGGCCTTTGCTGCCGGGGCGATGATCTTTGTGGTGATTGAGGAACTTATTCCGGAATCGCAACGAGGTAAGCACAACGACTTCGCAACACTAGGTGCCATCTTTGGATTTGCGGTAATGATGTGGTTGGATGTTGCATTGGGATAATTCATTCTTCAATGCCTGTTTAAACCTGTGTTACTCATTGGATGTATAAAGGGAGAGCGGTTTGATTACCAGATCAAATAGCGATTTGAAACCCAACGTAATCGGCTCAAACGGTGACTATGTTGATGCCTTATATCAGCAGTGGATTGATACGCCTGAATCGCTCTCCGAATCCTGGCAATATTTCTTCAGCGGTTTTGAGATGGCCATGTGCCCTCGCAGCTGTGTAGCTGCTGACCAGGCAAATGATCAGTCACGGGTTGCCAGCCTTATATACGCCTATCGAAGCCTTGGACATCTGAATGCTGACACTGACCCGCTTTGTAATACCCCATCCAGTCATCCGGAATTGGATCTCGCAGAATTCGAATTCAGCGAAAAAGATCTCAACCGGGTGTTTGACACCGGGCATCTGGTAGGTCCAAGACGTGCCACTCTCGGCGACATCCTGAAGGTTTTGAGGGATACTTATTGTGGGAGTATTGGAGTGCAATACACCCACATCGAGGACACAGCGATCCGTCGCTGGTTACAATCTGAGATGGAATCGGTTCACAACCGCCCGGCCTATCCCCCAGAGTTGAAACATGATATCCTCGAGCGACTCATTGATGCCGAGGTGTTTGAGAAGTTCATCCAGGTGCGTTATCCCGGACAGAAGCGTTTTTCACTCGAAGGTGCTGAGACTCTTATCCCCGCAATTCATTCGCTGGCTGAGCTGGCGCCGGATGTTGGGGTGGAAGAGATTGTTATCGGAATGACCCATCGTGGACGTCTCAATCTCCTCGCAAATATCCTTGATAAACCGTACAGCCAGATTTTCTCTGAGTTCGACGGTAATTTCATCCCTGACACTATTGCTGGGGACGGTGATGTCAAGTATCACAAGGGGTTCAGCTCAGAGCATGTTCAGCATTTTGGTGATCAAAAGACAGTTCACCTGAGCCTTACTGCCAACCCCAGCCACCTTGAGGCGGTCGGCCCGGTTGTCGAGGGCCGTACCAGGGCGAAGCAGCGTCAGAGAGACGATACCCCTGAACGTAAGAAAGTGGTCCCATTACTCATCCATGGCGATGCGGCGTTTATCGGGCAGGGACTGGTTGCGGAGACCATGAATCTCTCACAGCTCAAAGGATACACTACCGGTGGAACCATTCACCTGGTAATCAACAATCAAATAGGCTTTACCACAGATCCATCTGATTCACGAACATCACATTATTGTACTGACATTGCCAAGAGCATACAGGCACCGATTTTTCATGTTAATGGCGATGATCCCGAAGCCACTGTGTTCACGATCCAGCTGGCGTTGAAATTCAGACAGGAATTTGGAAAAGATGTTGTAGTGGACATGGTATGTTACCGCAGGCATGGGCATAATGAGAGCGACGAACCTCGTTTCACCCAACCCTTGCTGTATAAGAAATTGAAAGATCACCCCTCAGTAAGAAATATCTATACTGAGAAGCTGGTAAAAGATGGTACGTTTACGGAGAAGGAAGCTGTTGATATTGCCAGCGAGTTTGAGAGGAGACTCCAGCAACAGTTCGAACTCGCCCGTAATGAGAAGCCGGAATTGAAAGTGGATGCATATAACGAGTACTGGCAAGGTCTGGCCGAACCGTACTCCAATAGGCAGATAAAAACCAAAGTCAGCAAGACTCGTCTGCTGGAGGTTGGCAAAGCTCTGACGACTGTTCCTGAAGGATTCGCTCTGAACCCCAAGATAGCGCGTCACCTTCCTGACAAATACGCCAGCATCAGTGATGATGGCAATGTCGACTGGGCGCTGGCTGAACTTCTGGCCTATGGATCACTCCTACAGGAAGGAACTCCGATCCGTCTGAGCGGGCAGGACAGCGAGAGGGGAACATTTTCCCATCGCCATGCGGTCTGGCAGGACATGGAAACGGATGAGCACTACATTCCATTGTTGAATATTTCTGAAGATCAAGGGAAGTTCTGCGTGTATAACAGTCCCTTATCTGAAGCCTCTGTCCTGGGATTTGAATACGGATACTCCCTGGTTGAGCCTAGGATGTTGATTATCTGGGAAGCACAGTTTGGCGATTTTGCCAATGGCGCTCAACCCATTATCGATCAGTTTATCACCTCATCAGAATCGAAATGGCAACGGAGCAGCGGGCTTGTCATGCTACTGCCACACGGATATGAGGGGCAGGGGCCGGAACATTCAAACGCATATATGGAACGTTACCTGGCAGCAGCCGCTGAGAACAACATCCAAGTGTGTAATCTGACCACTCCCGCTCAGTTTTTTCACGTTCTGCGACGTCAAATGCTTCAGCCCTACCGACGCCCGCTGATAATAATGTCTCCCAAGAGTATGCTGAGACATAAACGAGCTGTATCGTCAATCAAAGAACTTGAGCAGGGTCACTTCCAGTCGGTGATTGATGACGCCATTGATGGCAAAAATGTAAAGCGCGCGGTGTTCTGTTCCGGCAAAATCTATTGGGATCTGATTCAGGAGTATGAGGCCTCTGGAAGAGACGATATCGCGATAATCAGGGTAGAGCAGCTATACCCCATCTCAAAAAGTGTACTACAGCCGATAATTGATAAGTATCGCAATGTAGAGGATATCGTTTGGGTTCAGGAAGAATCGAAGAACCGTGGCGGCTGGTTCCATATGAATGCCCTGTTGAACTACATCTTTCCAAGCAAAGTAATTCGCTATGTCGGACGTTCATACACTTCCAGCCCGGCAACGGGATCACTGAAACGTCACCTCGGCGAGCAGAAGTTCATCGTTGAGGCGGCGATTCATGGGAAACCCACATCCTACGACATAACACCACTTGCAGAAAGTGAGTTGGAAGAATGATTGTCGAAATCAAAATACCGGTGATTGGTGAATCGATCACCGAAGGTTTTATCGTTGAATGGATGAAGGGCGATGGGGAGTTTGTCAACGTCGATGACAATCTCTACGAGCTTGAGACCGACAAAATCACGATGACGATTCAGTCCGAGCATTCGGGCCAATTGAAGATAATCGTGCCCGCTGAATCGGAAGTTGATATCGGACAAGTGGTCGCATCAATCGATACTGATGTGCAGGCGGCTGAATCCGCTGAGGAGAAAGTGGTAACGCCTGTTCAAAACGACACAGCTCCGCCCATCACTCCATCGGCTGGAATGGAACAAGTCAAAGCCACCCTCAGTTCCAGAGATGGACTCGATAATCTCTCACCGGCAGTACGGCGGTTAGTAGTTGAAAAGCAGATCGATCCGACCTTGATAAAGGGCACCGGGAAGGGTGGTCGAATAATCAAGGACGATGTTCTGAAACATCTCGAGAATATCTCAAGGGCGAAATTTCCGGCAATTCTTCCTGAGCGAGTTGAGGAGATGCCAGAGCCAATCTTAACGAACAAGCCCGTTAGCCAGTATGACATCTCTGATCGTCAAACCAGAAAGCCGATGAGTCGTCTACGTCAGCGACTCTCTGAACGACTGGTCAATGCTCAGCAAACTGCTGCAATCCTGACCACTTTCAACGAAGCTGACATGAGTGCGGTTATAGAATATCGGAAGAAGTACAAGGATGCGTTTCTTGACAAGTATGGTTTGAAACTCGGCTTCATGTCGTTCTTCGTTAAGGCGACGGTTGAAGCTCTGAAGAGAGTGCCTGCTGTAAATGCCCAGATTGACGGCAATGACATCGTATACAACAACTACTATGACATCGGAGTGGCGGTAAGCACTGACAGTGGATTGGTAGTGCCCGTGATAAGGGACGCTGACAAGCTGAGTTTCGGGCAGATCGAACAAGCCATCGCTGAGCTTGGTAAAAAGGCGAGAGAACGTAAACTCACTTTGGATGACCTGCAGGGTGGGACTTTCACGATCTCGAATGGTGGAATATTTGGCTCGATGATGTCCACTCCTATCTTGAACTCCCCGCAGAGTGCGATTTTAGGTATGCACGCGATCAAGAACCGGGCAGTTGTTGTTGAACCGGACAATACAATCGAAGTTCGCCCAATGATGTATCTGGCTGTTTCATACGATCATCGACTCATTGATGGCGCGGAGTCGGTCACATTTTTGAAACACATCGTTGAGTGCCTGGAGAACCCAGAACGAATAATGTTTGAAGTGTAATAAATCCCATTGAGATGGGAGAGTTTAAGCTACGTTGAGTGAGTTAGGAACACCTAAGATAAAGGGCTATTGATATGCCACAAAAAACTATCAAGGAATTCAGTGTCGAGTATTTACAGATACTGGACGAAAACGGAAAAGTGGATAATAAGCTTGAACCAGAGATATCGGATGATGATCTCCTTAAGCTATACCACTACATGGTGTTATCTCGAGAAGCTGACACCAAATTGATCAAACTCCAGCGTCAGGGCCGATTGGGCACATTGCCTGCCTGCATGGGACAGGAAGCCTCAATATGCGCGCCAACATTGGCAATAAATGATAAGGACTGGTTTGTAGGTTCATATCGCGAACTCGGTGGACGATTGATGCGTGGTGAGTCACTCGTAAAAACCATGCTTTTATACAACGGTTACGAGGAGGGCAGTTACAATCCCGATAGCCCACGAACACTCCCTATCTCCGTTGTATTGGCATCACAGCTACTGTATGCCGTCGGTTTGGCTTATGCCTCAAGGCAGCGTGGTGAGACTGATACCGTCGTTTTGGCATTTGTTGGTGATGGCGCAACATCGGAAGGGGATTTCCATGAAGCCCTCAATTTTGCCAGTGTCTGGAAGGTGCCGGTAGTATTTATCAACCAGAACAACCAGTACGCCATTTCGACCCCCCGTCACAAACAGATGAATTCCGAGACTATAGCTCAGAAGGCTATAGCCTACGATATGCCCTCTATTCAGGTTGATGGCAATGACGTACTGGCGGTTTACAAGGCTACGAAAGAAGCTGTAGACCGTGCCCGTGCGGGTGAGGGTCCATCACTGATTGAAAGTGTGACCTACCGGATGTTGATGCACACGACCGCTGATGATCCTACACGATACCGCGAGGATGCAGAGGTTGAAGGGTGGGCAAAGAAGGATCCCATCACCAGGTTCAAAAAATACCTGACTGAGAGGAAACTCTGGAATGCCAGCAAGCAGAAGAAGCTGGACGCGGACATAGCAGCCGAGATTGATTCATCTGTTAAAGAGTTTGAGGCAATGAGTGATTTCAAGCCGGACGCACATTTTGACTATGTGTTCGCTGAGGAATCTGAGCTGATCAAAGAGCAGCGCGCGGAATTCCTTGAAAATTTGAAAGGGGATGCTGATAATGGCTAAAATGAACATGATTCAGGCGATTAACCTCGCCTTGCACCGGGAGATGGAAGGCGATGACAGCGTCCTGGTAATGGGTGAGGATGTTGCAGTTAACGGCGGCGTGTTCCGCGCCACCGAAGGTCTGCTTGAGAAGTTCGGTGATAAACGGGTCATTGATACCCCGCTCGCCGAAGCAGGAATCGTGGGAACAGCTACCGGTATGGCAATCGGCGGACTCAAGCCGGTGACCGAGATGCAATTCTCAGGGTTCTCATATAACATGTTCCACCAGCTCGAAGGCAATGCTTCGAGGATGCGTGCGCGATCAAGAGGTCAATTCACTGTACCCCTGGTGATCAGGATGCCCTTTGGCGGTGGAGTGCGAGCGTTGGAACATCATTCGGAGAGCAAGGAGGTCTATTACGCTCACACGCCCGGGATAAAAGTGGTTATTCCATCCAGGCCTGCAAATGCGTTCGCCCTTCTAAGAGCTGCGATTCAGGATCCAGACCCGGTAATATTCATGGAACCCAAGAGATCATATCGATCCTTTAAAGGGGACGTCGCGGACAACCCCGAGCCGATGCAAATAGGGAAGGCAGAGATTGTTCAGGGTGGCAAGGATATTACGGTCATCTCCTGGGGTGCGATGTTCCATGACACTCAACAAGTCGTTGAGGAACTTCAGGCAGACAGCGATATCAGCATCGAATTGCTTGACCTCCTGACCATTTCCCCGATGGATGCGGTAACTATAGCGGAATCGGTCAAGAAGACAGGGCGTTGTGTGGTCGTTCAAGAGGCACACCGCTCATTTGGTCCCGCTTCGGAGATCATAGCCCACATCAATGACCGTGCGCTGATGTACCTCGAAGCGCCGGTGAAGAGGGTGACCATGTACGACACAACCGTTCCCCTTTTCGGTCGCGAGTTGTTGTATCTGCCCAGCAAAGGACATATCCGCAAAGCCATTCAGGAAACAATCGATTTCTAGGAGATTCAAATGAACGAGTTCAGACTTCCAGACCTTGGCGAAGGAATCCATGAGGGCGAACTCCTGAAATGGTACGTCAAGGTAGGAGATGAGATAAAAGAGGATGAACCTCTTTGTGATGTTGAAACGGATAAAGCGGCGGTGACAATACCCTCTCCGTTTACGGGAAAGGTGATCGCGTTAAACGGAAACGTCGGCGACACCCTTCACCTGGATGAGGTGATTGCGGTGGTTGGCGCTGACGGCGATGTAGCTGTTGCCCAGGCTGCACCTGCTAAGGAAGCAAAGGTTGAAGTGGCTAGTGCTCCAGCAACCGTTGCAGCCACTGTGGCCACACCTGCCATTGCAGCTCCAGCCGCAGGAGGCAATGGCACCCGTGCAATTGCCGCTCCGGCAACTCGCCGCCTGGCCAGGGAGATGGATCTGGACATAAATGTGATCAAGGGATCCGGACCCGCCGGGCGAGTGACTGCTGATGACGTTTTACGTTACAACGATTCTCCAGCTTCTCCCGCTGAAATCGGGACTGCGGTAGACAGTTCTGCCGAGGCAGTGGGCACCGGGAATATTGATTTCTCAAACGCTTCCATCCCATTCTTCGAAGTGGCCAAGCTGCCTGATTTCGAACAGTTCGGTCCGGTGGAACGTGAACCGGTGCGGTCCATCAGGCGTAAAGTTGCGATACTGACCACATCTTCCACGATCATAGTACCGCACGTTGCTCACATGGATGAGTGCGATGTCACTGATCTTGACTCGCTGAGACAGAAACAGAATGAGCTGAGCAGAGGGAGCGACGCTCCCAAGCTGACGCTGATGCCATTCGTTGTACGGGCCGTCTCATCGATGCTGAAAAAGTATCCGATGTTCAACGCCAGCCTCGATCCCCATCGTCAGGAGATCATCTACAAGAAGTACTACAACGTTGGTTTTGCTGCGGATACCCCGCGTGGATTGATCGTTCCGGTCATCAAGGATTCTGATCGGAAGAGCATACGTGACATCGCCGCAGAAATTTTGACACTGGCCGGTAAGGGAAGAGATGGCACTATTGACGCTGCGGAGATGCGGAACGGAACGTTCTCGATAACGAATGTCGGTCCTATCGGCGGTACCGGTATGGTTGCAACCATCAACTACCCGGAAGTAGCAATATTGGGGATGGGCCGGGTTCAGGAAAAACCTGTCGTCCGCGATGGAGAAATTGTTATCAGGAAGATGCTCCCGTTATCCCTGGCATTCGATCATCGGGTGGCAGATGGTGCACAGGCCGCCCACTTCACCACGGATCTGATAGCGCTACTCTCTGATCCGGATAGATTGCTGTTGGATAGCTGAGCACACAAACATTTCGGGCATGACTTGTTTTCATCCGGTTATCCAGTTGCTTCAGCTGGGGTTGCATCATGCCCACGACATTTATGTCGTGGATTATCCGACGATGAATATGCCCCTGTTACCGCTGCAGGCGATAACAGGGTTGATCCGCAAGTTACAAGGTGCCTGTCTGATTTCTCAGAACTCAGGACTGTAGTTGGATGATCCCTGCGAACCGCCAAAAAGACGGCGGGTCACAGGGGCATGTATCATAGCTGAGTTATCTGGATAACCGGATGTTTTCATGTCTCAATGCAAGGAGATGTACCCATGGTAGTGGGTGAGATGATGTTGGAGATTGATGTTGTCGTCATCGGTGGCGGCCCGGGTGGATATGTCGCTGCGATCAGGGCGGCTGATCTGGGCAAAAGTGTCATTATTGTGGAAGAACGTGAGAAACTGGGCGGCACTTGCCTTCTGGAAGGCTGCATTCCATCGAAGACGCTTATCCATGCAGTCAGTCTCGCTGATGAATTCCGTCACTCCGAGAAGATTGGCTTGGTGCATGGTGATATTAGTTTCGATATCCCTAAATTACGCAAATGGACCAGTTCGGTAGTCGATTCGTTGACATCAGGTATCGATACGCTGGTAACGAAACGCAATATCGATATAGTCCGTGGACACGCACGCTTTCTGGATAAGCACAAGCTTCATATTGAGGGTGCCAATACCCGGATTCAATTTAAGAATGCCATCATCGCTACCGGCTCTCGCATTAACGAGCTTCCAGGTGATTATGATCTGCCGTTGTGGTCATCAGCGGAAGCTCTGAAAATCCCAGAGGTTCCGGATAAACTGCTGGTAGTTGGCGGTGGATATATTGGCATGGAGATGGGCTTGGTTTATTCCGGGCTAGGCAGCCAGGTTACCATGGTTGAGTTCATGCCCAGCCTTCTGGCCGGGGCGGACCCTGATCTCGCGAATGTGGTGATTAAGAAGTGCAAAACGCGGTTTGCGGCTATTCACACTGGCTCAAAAGTGATCGGTGTTGAAGAGTCGAAAACTGGCGGCTACACCGTTGAAATCGAGCATGATGGCAAGAAATTCAAAGAAGATTTCAGCCAGGTGCTGGTTGCCATCGGACGCAAGCCAAACACGGAAGATATTGGTCTCAGCAAGGTCGGTATTACTGTTAACAAACGGGGTTTGATCGAAACTGATGAGATGTGCCGAACCAGCGTGAGTCACATTTATGCCATTGGCGACGTAACTCCCGGACCGGCTCTTGCGCACAAAGCCAGCAGAGAAGGTAAAGTGGCGGCAGAAGTCATTGCCGGTCAGAAATCAGCCTTTGACAATGCTACCGTTCCCGCGGTTATTTTCACTGATCCCGAGATTGCCTGGACCGGGTTGACCGAACGTGAGGCCGAGGAAAAAGGCATTGACATCAAGGTTGGCAAGTTTCCTCTGACAGCGTTGGGTCGCGCCAGGAGCGTCGACAAGACAGAAGGCTTTGTCAAGGTTATCATAAACCCGGAAACGAAGCTCATTCTGGGTGTCGGAATAGTCGGCGCACATGCTTCAGAACTCATTACTGAAGGAACACTGGCAATTGAAATGGGCGCAACTGTTGAGGATCTGATAGTCAGCATTCACCCTCACCCGACATTCTCAGAGTCCATTATGGAAGCTGCTGAAGCCGCAACTGGCGAGGCTATTCACCTCATGCCTCAGAAAAAGTAATTGCCGGGGGGGCAATAATAGTGAAGCTGGGGGATGATGAGATTGCAGTATTTCCGTATCAATATGACGCGGACCTGCTTGAAGCGGCAAAGTCAGACGGTGAAACCAAGGTCGCTGTCTACAACTTTCCTGAGATTGCGGTGGTGTTGGGGAGGGGCAGCAGTATTCAGAAAGAGTTGAATGTCGATTCCATCCTGGAGGATGGGGTAAAGGTCTACCGGAGAATGGGCGGTGGCTGTTCGGTAGTTCTCGATCCCGGGAATCTCATCGTCTCAGCGGTAATCCCAGTGGAGGGCTTGCTTGATACCAAGAAATGGTTCAACAAGTGCACAAATTGGTTGATAGATGGACTGCATTCAACCGGAATTGACAGAGTTTACCATGATGGTATATCAGATCTGGTTATCAGCGACAGAAAGATAGCAGGTTCGGCTTTTTACCGGATGAAGGGCTATGCGTATTACACGGTAGCTCTCCTGGTTTCTCCGGAAATTGATTTGATTGAGAAGTATCTCAAACACCCTCCTCGTGAACCAGAGTACAGGTTACAAAGGAATCACCGGGATTTTGTAGTTGCGTTATCAGAGTGTTACCCCGACGTCAGTGTCAATACCCTCCGTGGCTCATTTGTGAAGCAATTGACTGTTGAAGGATTGCTCTCTGTTGATGGATGATGAGATAATACGTAGTGATATACTGGTTCTTGAAGAGAATGCCTCATAGTAAATCCGGCTTGTCCACACGAATCACTCAAGCCTGTGAGCTGTGAGCTGTGAGCTGTGAGCTGTGAGCTGTGAGCTATGAGCTATGAGCAAGAGAAAAGACAGGGTCAGTATGTTGACCGGAGGCTGCATTTGTATTTGTTTTCCGAGCCCCGAGCCCCGAGCCCCAACGGTGAACTGACTTCGCGAACATGAGGCAATAGTTTCGAGCATCACTATATATGCTTTCAACGTAAGGTTTTAGAGAGAATGGCCCTGGATTAATCCAGGGCTTTCTGTGTTGTAAGGTCGGTGATTTTATCAGAAGGAACTTTATCCATTTTTCATAAACCGGCTGTTTCTCGGATGAAACCCCGGGCAAAACGAAATCCCAAGTGTCAACTGCACCTGCCCCAATCAGTTCAACTCCTCGCCGACTGTCACTCATAGCCTACAATATGCCACTCACATTTTCATCATAATGTATGATATGTCGGGTTGTGAAATCGTCAAATATTACCAATGGCAATTTCAAAGCGGGGATAACGCCCTGACCTATGGAACATTCCAACTCGCCAGCATGATGTCAGTTGTGTCAACAGTAATCGACGGCCAAGTGATAAAGGATGAGGATATAGTAATATTACTATAGATACTAATCATAAGTTACCGTACATTTGATGGCTTACAATAATCAACAAGGCTGGGACACTTATGTCCTTGTAGTCATCTCCGATACAGAGCGTTTATTGTATTTGGGGTCTATATTTATTGCGATCAGATAAAATATATTGTATGTTCATTTCTGTGCGCATTGGAATACGGCAATGAGAAAATGAGTGAGTTTGCTGAGGCGTCTATTAATTCAACAATACCGTTTATTATTCAGGAATAATGCATAATGTTTTAACTAATATACTATATTCCAGATGGCCGAACAGCTGATTTGATGCCATCTGATTTCTATACATCGTAGTTGATTTTATGCGGACAACTGAAGTCTTCTCTCACAAAGGGGTATTCCGAAATGCAGAAATTCACAGTGTTACTTCTTCTCCTGCTCGTTCCAGTTCTTGGAATGGCGAGAACAACCTGGTTTGGCGACTATGAATCGGTCTTGGATAACATATCAGACGGGAGAGATGTCCAAGCGGTGGACATTGACGGTGATGGCGATGATGACATCGTTCTTACTGCATATTCTGGTATAACTGGAAATGTGAAGTTGCTTGTGAACGTTGGCGGCAGCTTCATTTCAACAGTTGTTGATCCAAATTTCTACGGTGCAACAGACATTGAAGTAGGTGATTTGGATGGTGACGGTGACATGGACATCGTCGTTGGTGGGAGCACTCAGGTGAGATGGTACCCAAACACGCAAGGTTCCTTCCTGACCGTCATAACCTTAACCAGCAGTTATGACCAGTGCCGGGGCTTACATGTTGTTGACATGAACGGTGATGGTGATCTCGACATCGTTGTATCCTCATATTCTGATGATGGGATCGGCTGGTTTGAAAATGACGGATCGGCGAACTTTACTAACCATTTGGTATCCAGCAGTTGCAACGGCGCAATTGACGTCAATGGTGCTGACTTAGATAACGATGGTGACATGGATTTAGTCGCCTCTGCAAACATTGATGATGAGCTGGTGTGGTACGAAAACACTGGCGGAATGGCCTTTTCAGCAGCTCAAGTGCTGGCATCTGACTATAATGGTATCCGTGGAATAGCGACTGGCGATTTTGATGGAGATGGTGACATCGATATCTCGGTAGCGGTCAATATTGCCGATCAATTCCTGCTTTTTCAAAACAATGGCAACGCCACCTTTACGATGCTTGAATTGGAGTATCTGGCAACGGGGGCGTGGGATATGCTGATGTACGATATTGATGAAGATGGAGATGAAGATATCTTCGGATTCTCTCAATATGAACACGATCCACAGTGGTATGAGTACGATCAGAATGGTCAGTCGATGGAGCATACGATCGACAGCGATCTGCTTGGATTTTTCGGTATGACGATCGGCAACTTCAATGGGGACGACATCCCGGATATCGCGGGCATGCGGTATAATGCTGGCGATCAGAATGAAGTGATTTGCTGGTATGGCAGCCGAACCGAAGACTGGACTGAGCACGCAGTCAGTTTCTTCGTAATTGGTGCTTCTGACGTCAAAGTCGCGGACTTTGACGGAGATGGTGATCTGGACGTCGTTGGTGCTGCCGACACCATGGAGAGACTTTATATGTTCGAAAATGTCGGCGACAATGTTTACCATAAGACGCTCATCGCCGAGTTCCTTGGTGTATATGCAATACACATTGCTGACATAGATGATAATTCGCTGCCAGATATTCTCGTCGCGTCATCAGATGCTAATATGATCCGACTGTATCGCAATTTCGGGAACATGCAGTTCATCGAAGTTGTGGTTGATCCCCTCCTGGGTGGGGTAGAGTCAGTGGACGCCGCAGACGTCGATGGTGACGGTGACCTGGATGTGCTGGGTGCCGGACATAGTGACGATGTTGTCGCTTGGTACGAAAACACCGGCAATTCCTTCGTTAAGAACATCATTGACAGTAACCTGAATGGCGCTGCAGACGTAGTTGGCGTGGATCTTGATCAAGATGGCGACATGGATGCTCTGGCCTGTGGAGCTTTCGAAGATGAGATAGTCTGGTATGAAAACATTGGCTCTGAAGTGTTTGTCCAGCACGTTGTTGCGGAATTGCAGGACGGTGTTAAGGCTGTGCAGTATGGTGATCTGGATGGAGATGGTGATCTTGATGTTGCTGCGGCCGTGAATGTGGCAAGTGAAGTGGCTTGGTACGAGAACGACGGCAACATGAGTTTTACCTATCATCTGGTGCAAAGCGACTTTGTCAACGCCTTCGCCGTTGAGATTGACGATATCGATGGTGATGGTTCGCTCGACATAGCAGCGAGCTCCGCTAATGGCGACACCCTGGCATGGTTTGCCAACGATGGCGTTGGGAATTTCACCATGAACTTGATTGATGGGGATTTTGAAGGGCCTCGGGGTATCGAGATTGTGGATATGAATGGGGATGGCCTGAAGGACTTCATCGCAGCATCGCATTACGAAGGCCAGATTTCATGGTGGGAGAACCTGTTTGGTATTCCACCAGATCCTATTTCTATAGAGTTGACCCCGGACGATCCTGTCATTTCGATTGGAGAAAACGGTGGGAGTTTTGATTATACGGCAACGATTACCCGGTTTGGTCCAACCCAAACTTTCGATGCCTGGACAATCGTTACTTATGTCCCGAACGGTAATTCGGTGATAACAGCTAGTTTCAACAGCCTGCCTATTCAGCCGGGTACACATAATTATTCGTTATCGCAGTATATCCCGGGATTGGCTCCGGCCGGCGACTATATGTTCTCAGCGTATCTCGGTTCATTCCCCTGGATTGGCGAGGTCTACGACAGCTTCCCGTTCAGCAAAGAAGGTGTGATGACCGCAGACTTCAGCGTCTTCGATGAGACTGAACTGTGGCCTACAGTTGGCGCAATCGGTGAAGCGACTGAGACCGTCATTCAGACTGATTCGGATACTGAACTTCCGTCAGAGTATGCGCTCTATGATGCATACCCGAACCCGTTCAATCCTTCAACCCGTATCTCTGTTGCACTCCCTGAGAACGCTGCGTTGCAGGTCACGGTCTACAATGCCCTCGGACAGCAGGTTGCCGAGTTGGTGAACGGTCGAATGTCAGCTGGTGTACATGGATTCACTTTCGATGCTTCCGATCAACCCAGCGGGCTTTACTTCATCCATGCCATGGTGCCCGGTCAGTTCACCGATGTGAAGAAGGTGATGCTGGTGAAGTAGATATCTTTCTTTCAGACACTCGTTGCTTTGGAAGATAGCGATTAGCCTTTCAGTACGTAGTGAACGCGCGATCTTCTTTACAGGGTCGCGCGTTTGCATTTATTTTGGTATTGGTGGGGGTAAGGTGGGACCAGCGGAATGTATTTAGTTCGGGCGACAGTACTTGGTCAGATGGATAAGGTGCTGAAGATAGTTCTGTTGCACTAGATAAATGCATATGATACGCGACCACCACATCTTGGAGGAATGACTTATGCGTTTCTGGATAGCCGTCTTGTTGATGAGCATCTTTTCGTCGATTTCCATGGCCCAGAATGATTGGGTCAAGCATATAGTCGCTACTGGATTTGATCATGCGCACGGTGTATTTGCCGCTGACGTGGACGGCGATGGCGACATTGATGCGCTAGGTGCTGCCAAGACAGGCAGTATCAGCTGGTGGGAAAACACAGATGGCAATGGTCTCGCTTGGCAAGCGCATCCGGTTGTTGATGGCTTTGCTGGCGCAGAAAACGTCCACGCGGCTGACGTAGACGGCGATGGGGATATGGATATTCTCGGTGCCGCAAGAGATGACGATGATATTACGTGGTGGGAAAACAGTGCGGGTGATGGGTCAATCTGGATTGAGCACATCATCGATGGAGGGTTTACAGGTGCGTTTACCGTCCGTGGCATGGACGTAGACCTGGATGGTGATATCGATGTTCTTGGTGCGGCTGATATAGCAAATGACATCACATGGTGGGAGAATACACAGGGTAATGGTACGACGTGGATTGAACATACGGTAGATGGTTCGTTCGATGGCGCAAACAGTGTTTATGCCGCCGACGTGGATGGCGATGGGGATATGGACATATTAGGCGCCGCTCACGATGCCGATCAAATCACTTGGTGGGAAAACCTGAACGGTTCAGGAACCAGCTGGTCAGAACACCTTGTGGGTGCCAACTTCGATTGGGCGTTCGATGTGTATGCCCAAGATTTTGATGCAGATGGTGACATTGATATTCTCGGATCGGCTCGAAATTCGGACGAAGTTGCTTGGTGGGAAAATGTTAGATCGGAAGAGCGTCGTGTAGGGAAAGAGTGTAGATCTCGGTGGTCGCCGTATCATTAAAAAAAAAAGACAGCA
>CAJVXH010000068.1 GCA_913009835.1 uncultured bacterium | reverse complement strand
CTGTCGCGTGCTTTGCTTGGGACACTCGTGCTATCGGTGTTGTATAGTGATATATATTTGTTTTTTTTTTTTTCTATTCATTTTTTTTTTTTAATGATACGGCGACCACCGAGATCTACACTCTTTCCCTACACGACGCTCTTCCGATCTGTTGGGGCTCGGAAAACAAATACAAATGCAGCCTCCGGTCAACATACCGACCCTGTCTTTTCTCTTGCTCACAGCTCACAGCTCACAGCTCACAGGCTTGAGTGATTCGTGTGGAAAAGCCGGATTTATTATGAGGCATTCTTTTCAAGAACCAGTATAAACGGCAGGCATGAATATGTTCATGACGAAAAGGGGATGCAAGGTGGGCGGTGACGTCTATTGCAATTGACGAATTCCGGAGAGAAACTTAGCATCAATTATTCCGAGGATTCATCCGCCATAATTTCCAGAGCCCTGGTAATCGGAATTCGATAGATACCTGTCTCTTCATCCAACACCGCATAGGAGTTCAGGGTGTTTGATTCCCGGGTCCGGATTTCAATCAATTCTGTGGACGGCACACTGAGTTCTTGATGATAGTTCACCCATTCAGCATCGGCGAGTTTCATTTCATTGCTGAATATTATCGTTTTAACGGTACCAATCAATATCACCAGCACTATCACCGTGATGATGACTTTCTTCTTGCTGCTTTTCCTGGTGCTACGATCACTCATCAGATATTCTCATGTTTCAGTGATTCGGCCAACTTGGGGTCGTTGATCGCGATGACAGCATGCCTGGTGAAATTATACCAGAAAATGAACACGAACATCCCACCGATTCCCATCATGGTAGTCAAATCAATCCAAGATGGCATCGCGGAATATGGGTGAAGAACTGGCATGACATTCCAGTACAAATCGACCCAGTGCATTACCAGCAGCCATACCGCAAAGAAACCCATTGCCCAGAAGCTGCGTTTTACGTGACGACTCATCATCAGCATGAAGGGGATTGTAAAATGACCGAGCACTATTATCAACGAAACAGCTTTCCAACTGCCTTTCCAGCGATCATGATAATATACTGTCTCTTCCGGGATATTTGCGTACCAGATCAACAGGTATTGGCTGAATGCGAAATAGGCCCACACGGTCATGAATGCGAACAACAGCTTACTCAGATCATGATAATGTTCGACCGTGATTTCTTTGTCAAGGACTCCATGATATCGCAGCCCAACTAAGACCACGATCATGAAGGCCATGATCCCAACCAACCCACCTGAGAAATAGTACAAACCGTATATGGTAGAATACCAGGCCGGGTACAGGGACATCAACCAGTCAAATCCAGCGAAGGTGACTGTTAACGCGAACGCTATTATTCCCGGAGCACTCAGCACTTGGAAACGTTTGGCGTCGCCTGAAGCAACGCCGGAGATATCCTGTTTTATTGATAACCGGTACAGACCAAAACTAATTATAGTCCAGACTAAGAAGTAAATCAGGGTACGAATAATGAAGAATGGAACATTAAGAAATCCTGACTTGCTGGCGATCAGATCAACGTGTGCCTGATGAGCATAGGCATCATTTTCAGCATGCGAATCGTCTGTAGCCTCGATGGCGCTTTCGTGGGTATCAATGCTCTGCGCATCATGTCCAGCGTCAACTATTTCTAGATCGGCCTGATGACTGCCGCCATCATTCAATTGTCCAATCTCAACCCATTCGTAGAGGTCACCCATACCGAGGAAGATGGGAATGGCGAACAGCACCATCCACGGCAGCGTGATCATTACGTTTTCAGCCATGCGGCGGGCAGTTACACTCCACTTGGCGTTGGTCAAATGATGGATCATCACAAAGAACAACCCACCGAAACCGATTGATGCCCAGAAGGTGAACGAGGTCAACCAGGAGAACATGAATTGACGGGGATAGAGAAAAAATCCGATAGCGGAAAGAATCAGACCGACAACTCCCACTACCAGCGCAATAGTGCCGGTCTTTCCCTTATCGGTAAACTCATATGTGGTTTTGTCGATTTGCATGTGTGCCTGGGAGTTTAACAACGCCACTACTCGAATTTCAAAACTAAGTTGTTTATGTCTGCTATCAGAAACATAACGACGAGACCCTTCACTTCGTTCAGGATGACGTCAATCGCTAGCATCGTTTTAAAGATCACAAGAGTATTTTACTCGATTTTTTCTCTGACTTCGTCCGGAAGATCGGTGAGTCTGGCATTCTGACTCAATTGTAGAGCGCGCAGGTAGTTAACAATCATCCATCGGTCTTCTACCGGGATCTGATCAGCATACTTGGGCATGTTCCTGATCCCGTGGGTGATGATATCAAATATCTTCCCGTCCGGATATTCCCGGATCTGGTCGGTGTGGAAGCTGGGGGGAAGAATGAAGCCCCTCTTGATGATGATGCCGGTACCGTCACCCACCTGTCCATGGCAGACCGCGCAGTAGATATTGAAACGTTCTCGTCCGCGCTCGAGATTGTCCATCGTTGGAACGAGTGGCGAATCGATGATAAATGCTCCCGATTGCGAATATTTTCCTTCCCAGAATTCGGTGTCCTCATGCAGTTCGCCACGGGCCACGGTTCCTTCAACCGGAAGGCGCATGCTGGCACCATCGCTGAAAAACTCGCTCGAAGACTGGGCGCGATACTTGGGCTGCGAATCCATGTTGGGATTCACATGAATCGGCGGCTTTTCCGAGGGTTGTCCTTGACAGCCAGCCAATAGTAAAACCATGATTGCAAGAAGACCCAGTAGGATCACATGAGTCTTGCTTGATGTGGATATTCGGTTCATTCGTCCTCCAGCAGTTCTACGTTAATGCCGCCAATTTCCTCAAGAAACTGTGGAGTTTTCTTTGGGTCGAACTTTTTATCTTCAGCGAGAATGCTGATGAAGAATGCGTCGTCGGTCGAACGCTCGAAGTTGTCGGATGAGAACACTGGGTGATGGTATCTGAGCTTGTTCAGCCATAGCATTCCGAACACTGCGGTTACGACGCTCAGCAACACTCCCATCGCGAACGTCACCGGGAAAAACGCCTGATAGCTGAACAGAGCCTTGCCCGCAATCACCAACTTGTAATCGACAGCATTCATCCACCATTGCATGGCCAGTCCGCCTGTTACCCCGGTCAGGGCTGCGATGGACACCATCCAGCCGAGGGGGCTGGGTCTCTCGCCCATGGCATCGTCCATCCCGTGGATGGGGAAGGGGCTGTGTACATCCCATTCGTGGAATCCCGCGTCCCGCACTTTTTCAGCGGCATGCAGAATTTCTGAAGGGTTGCTGAACTCGGCCAGAGCGCCTTGCACTTTCCTGTTCTCACCCATTTATCGCCCCCTTTCCAGCTGGAGGCATATCATGATAATAATGCGGACTGGCTTGTGGGAGCACGCCCTTCACCTCCGATATGGCCATGATCGGCAGGAATCGGATGAACAGCAGGAACAAGGTGAGGAACAATCCGAAGCTGCCTATGAAGGTCCAGGCATCCACCCAGGTTGGTTTGTAGTAATCCCAACTGGATGGCAGGAAATCCGCGTGCAATGACATCACGATGACGAATCTCTCGAACCACATGCCGATGTTGGTAAAGATCGACAGGGCGAACAGAACGGGTATGGTTCGACGAAGTTTCCGTATCCAGAACAGTTGCGGGATAATCACGTTACAGCTGACCATGGTCCAGTAAGCCCACCAATAGGGGCCAAAGGCTCTGTTCACAAAGGCAAATCGCTCATATATATTCCCACTGTACCAGGCGATGAAGAATTCCACCGAGTACGCATATCCAACCATCATGCCGGTAACCATCATGATCTTGGCCATACGTTCCAAGGTGTCCATGGTGATGTAGTTCTTTAACGCCGGCAGGACAGCACGCGCCAGAATAGCGAGTGTCATGACCATCGCGAAGCCGGAGAATATAGCTCCAGCTACGAAGTAGGGTGGGAAGATGGTGCTGTGCCAACCTGGGACAATGCTGGTTGCAAAGTCGGTTGAGACAACACTATGAACGGAGAGTACCAGCGGCGTCGAAATCCCAGCCAGCAACAGGTAAGCTACTTCATAATGCTTCCATTGACGATTACCACCTCGCCAGCCCAGTGACAGTATGCCAAAGATGGTTTTCTTGATCTTGTTCGTCGCCCGATCACGATAAATCGCCAGGTCCGGGATCATGCCGGTGTACCAGAACAGGGCTGAAGCGGTAAAATATGTGCCCACAGCGAATATGTCCCACAACAACGGGCTGCGGAAATTTGGCCAGATCGACATCTGGTTAGGCAACGGGAACATGAAATACGCCACCCAGATACGGCCAACATGAATGCCCGGGAAAATCCCGGCACAGATTACAGCGAAGATGGTCATCGCCTCTGCGAAACGATTGATAGAGGTGCGCCATTTCTGTCTGAACAAGAATAGAACCGCTGAGATGAGGGTTCCGGCGTGCCCGATACCAACCCAGAAGACGAAGTTGACAATTGCCCAACCCCAGCCGACCGGGATGTTTACGCCCCAGACACCAACACCCTCCCATGCCAGGTAGCCGATCATCACCAGCAGATTCATGGCCAGTATGCCGCTGATTGTAAATGCTATCCACCACCATTTAGGCGTTTTCTTGATCGGCATCTCTGAGATCTGGCAAATATCTGTGGTGACCTTATTAAAATCAGGATCACCTAGAACCAGAGGCTTCTCTTCAAAAACCAAAGCGGGATTTTCAGTATTGACTTTCACGCGCTCTACACTGTTATTAAACAGTAACTAACGTATTCAACTAGTCAAGGCAGGGTTTGGGTTACGCAACCTGGCCTGATAAGATGTCCGTGGACGGAGATTCAGCTCCGCCAATACCTCGTATGTTCTTTCGGAATTCTTTGCCTTGACAATGTTGCTCTTTTGGTCAAGGATGTTGCCGAATTTGATGGCCTCAGTCGGACAAGCCTGCTGGCAGGCAGTCACCATCTCCCCGTCCCTGAGCTCACGATCTTCGAGTTTTGCAGTCCGTTTGCTGCGGTTAATGCGTTGCAGACAATAGCTGCATTTCTCCATCACCCCACGTGAACGAACAGTCACATCGGGGTTCTGAGCCATTTTGATCAGTTCGGGGAGAGTGTTTGTATAATTGAAGAAATTGAACCGGCGCACTTTATAGGGACAGTTGTTGGAACAGTAACGTGTACCGATGCAGCGGTTGTAGGTCATGACGTTCAAACCTTCGGAATCATGCACCGTCGCCGCAACCGGACAGACCTGTTCACAGGGGGCCATCTCACAGTGTTGACAGGCCATCGGCTGAAAACCGATGGTTGGGTTGTCCAGGTCGCCGTTGAAGTAACGATCTATCCGCATCCAGTGCATCTCACGTCCGTAATCGGCGTTCTCCTTGCCAACTACTGGTATGTTATTCTCACTCTGACATGAGAGAGTGCAGGCGCCGCACCCGATGCAGGCGTTCAGATCTATGGACATTCCCCACTGGTTGCCTTCGTCGTATTTGTGCTCTTCCCACAGGCTTTTCAAATCAGGGACGTGGACTTCATGCTGAGCAAATGCTGGATCATGGTGGTATTCGTCAATGGTGGCTTCACGTATCAGCGGACGGCCTTCCATGCTGCCGTGATTCTGTGTGGTGGCGAGCTCGTGTTTCTCGCCAGTCTTTTGAAGGCTGACGCCAGAGGCATAGTCCATATGATCGAGGGTGCGGATGTCGTTTACTCTGTAGCCGACACCGTTCGCAATACGCCCCAGCCCTGACAATCCATATCCCAGGGGCAAGGTGATGGTGTTGTAGGCATGTCCGGGAAGTATCCAGACCGGGATCTCAATGCTACGGTCACCCAGTTTAATGGAGACAATGTCACCGTTCTCCAGGCCATTCTCACTCGCAGTCGACACACTGATTAACGCCGCATTGTCCCAGATCAGCTTGGTCAGAGGATCAGGGAGTTCCTGCATCCAACCGTTGTTGGAGTATTGGCCACCATAAACGCTGCTGTCAGCGGCAAATATGACTTCCATGCTGAATGGAGGGGTGCGGAACGGGTTCGCCGCCAGATGTGCTTCAATGTCGCCAGGGGTAATTCTTACGGATTCTGTACCAGACTTGCCTTCTGCGAACACCCCATCATGCAGAACTTTTCGCCATGTCGATTCAAAGGAATGTCCACGAAGAATATCACTCCAGGTCTGCCGGACAATCTCATAGCCACTTTTGCTCTCACCATGGATGAGGACCTGAAGCAGTTCCAGATCGCTTTTTCCATAGAACAACGGCTCAATCATCGGCTGGATAACACTCGGAGTGCTATCCGCAGATCTGCAATCTCCCCAGCTTTCGAGGTAATGCGCGTTGTTGATGTGCCAGTTGCAGAGACTGGCTGTATCGTCCGAGTATGATCCCAGGTAAACGGTTTGATCTACAGCGTTCAATGCAGCGTCGAATTCCAGGTCAACGGGTGCATTGGTGACAGGATCGCCGTCCATTATGATCAGCGTGCGGACCTTTCCCGCCTTCATGTTCGAGACGAGGTTTTTTAGCGATGTGCGGTCGGACACCTGCAGATCATCAGCTTTTTGGTAGCTGACCGTGTTTCCAATATTGCCCAATGCGTGGTTAATCGCGAATATCAGGGAATGAACGGTTTTGCTCTGTCGTCTACCCGCTGAGATCAGTGATTTGCCCTTATGGTCGAGCAGGTCGGTGGCGACGGCGTTAATCCAGTTTTCATCGAGGTTCAACTTGCTGGGGGAACCGTAAGCAGTCAGCGCCGGGATGCTAACACCCCTGGATTCGAGTTCATGGGCTAGTGCAAGTGCGAAATCCGCTATCCGACTGGGAGGCATTTGCAGGCGATGATCCGACATGGCACCGGTTAAGGTGTAACCCGGTTCAACTGTATAAAGACGGTTCATGCTGTCTGACGGATTGTTGATCCTGCGTCCCTCGGCGAAACCGAAAGCGTTGATGACATTTTCACTGTCCAACATGAAGGGGTCAGAATCAAGGGCCAGTATTATTTCTGCCTTGCTGTAATCAAAGGCAGGACGCAGAGATTTTCCCGACGCAATACGCGCCCCGGCAAAGATGTTTTCGTCAGATACGCTGTCGAATGTCACCCAGTCAGCCTTGGGATAAGCGCTGGAGAATTCACTCTTCAATCTGGCCAGCGAGGGTGAATTGCTCTCTGTACATAATACGGCTAACCCTTCACCATCATTATCGTTATAGGCCAGTTTTTTCTCGTTCCAACCCTCAATGAAGCCTTCCCACGCAGCCTCTTTACCGCCATTGAGAATCTTCTTGGAGCGATCTGGATCATAGAGGTTGAGAATTGAGGCCTGCATGAAATTGTTGCTCTTGCCAAGACTTGACGGGTGTAGATTATTTCCTTCAATCTTTGTCGGGCGACCTTCAAAACACGTAACAACCAGCCCATATGAGGAAGTCCCGAAAGGCATTGAAGTGGCATAGTGTTCCGGCTCACCCAATACCATATCCTCTGGTGCATCCACGTAAGGAACGATCTCTTCAACCGGGCGTCTGCAGCCGGTTAGACCTGCAAAAGCGAGGGTAGCCCCCACGGTGGAAAGGAAGGCGCGTCTGGAAACAGGAAGCTGCTTTTCAGTTTCCTGTTCGGGGAACTCTGCATCCGCAAAATTACGATATCCGGGTGTGTCCTGAAGTTGATCCAGGCTACGCCAGTACTTCTTGTCAACTGATTTATTATTGTCTAACGATGACATGCGCTGCAATCCTCTGGAGGATTTATCTGGTTTTCCTGAATGAAGCTCTGAGCCCACTCATCGTGCCCCTTCGGAGGTGACCAATACATGTTTGTCACCTGGGATGGCGGGCGAAGGTGTGAGGCTGGGTCGCGATGACAGTCCAGGCACCAACCCATGCTCAATGGCTCAACCTGCTGAACCTTCTCCATCATGGCTACGTTGCCATGACACTCAATGCAAGCAACTCCACTCCGCAAATGAAGGGAATGGTCGAAGTAGGCATATTCCGGCAAGTTGTGGACACGAATCCACTCTATAGGGGTGTTGTTTGCGAAACTCTCACGGACCGGATCAAGAGTTTCCTTATCAAGCCCGATCAGGCTATGGCAGTTCATGCAAACCTTGGTTGGCGGAATATTGGAATGGCGGGATTTCTCGACCTGGTAGTGACAGTACCTGCAATCCATGCCCAGATCGCCAGCGTGCAGTTTATGGCTGTAATCAACGGGTTGATCAGGTCGGTAGCCAACATCGGTAAATTTTGGCGAGCCGTAGTACCAGAAGAAAGATATTCCCCCCAATACCAACAAGATGATTAGCAACAGTGTAATCACTGGAATCATGTTCGCGGATTTTGAGAATATCTGGGCCAAGATCCTGGTCCTGGTTGAAAGGTTGAGCGAAAATAGAAATCACACAAGATTGCAAATACGTAGATCCCGAGGTCATAATACCAGTTACGAATATATTTCCTGCGATAAGCTGACAATCAATGCTATATTAAAAGAGTGGTATCTATCCATAGTTTCATGACGGTTGTCTTCCAATAAGAGCCGCGCAATTACTTCCTCATTTATCCTGTCCGGGTGGTATTGACTCTGCCTGCAGATTTGATTAAATAGTTAATGATCTTTTATTCAGAAATCAAGTGGGCAGAGATGATTTTCTCCAAAGGCACCGGATACGCTCTCAGGGCATTAACCTTTCTCGCCGAACGTGTGGACGAGGGACCATTCTTGTCCAGCGTAATCGCAGAGAATGTAGATGTGCCGGGTCCGACGGTATCGAAGATCATGAACCGTCTGGCGGCGAAGGGCATAGTAAAATCGGTCAGTGGTCCAAAGGGTGGGTTCTGGTTGTCCAAAGATCCGGGACTCATCAGCATGCTTGATATCTTCGAGATCTTCGAACCGCCGCGCACCTTCAGCGAATGTCTGTTGGGGCACCCGGAATGCCCGGGGACGCAGTACTGCACCTTGCATCTGAGATGGTTGGAAGCCCAGAAGCATATTGACGCCTTCCTTGAGAATACTACTGTCGCTGATATTATTCCATTTGAGGATGGATTAAGCCCTGAAAACTGAATTCAGGGTATGAACTGAAGGATAGTCCGGATTACCTTGTATGAGTGGCGTGAATCCTACATATGCCGACAATACCAGTCAAGGAATCAGCTCAGATCCCGTGAGGGAAATTGAGCTGATTTGTGATCATTGTGGCCTTGAATGTAGAGATGATTCCCATACTCTCGGTGAGAAGGTATTCTGCTGTGCTGGATGCAAGAAAGTCTACGAACTACTGCATGCAAATGAGATGTGCGCCTATTACAACCTCACAGATCAGCCTGGTGTCACACCTTTCGCTGACGATTCCGGCCTGAAATACGGCTATCTGGACGATCCCGAGATACAGAAGCAACTCCTGGAATTTTCCGACGGCGATATATCCAAGATCACTTTTACTATTCCTTCCATGCACTGTGCAGCATGCATCTGGCTACTGGAGAAGTTGGGTAGTTTGAATGCGGCGATTTCCCATTCGAGAGTGAATTTTCTTCAGAAGGAATTGACAGTAACCTTCAATCACAACGATTTATCCTTGCGTCAACTGGTAGCGCTGACTGCTTCATTGGGATATGAGCCCGATATCAAACTTGAAGATATTAACAGGACCAAACGGTCAAACGACCACAAACGCCTGTATCTCCAGATAGGGATTGCCGGGTTTGTATTCGGCAATATAATGCTGCTGAGCTTTCCTGAATATCTGGCAAGAGGTGGTGATATTGTAGATCCGGGTTTGAGATTAATTTTCACCTGGATAAGCCTGGTACTCTCACTCCCGGCGGTTTTCTACAGTGGCCTGGATTACCTCATTGGTGCATGGAAAGGGCTGGCCAATCGGGTTATCAACCTGGATGTACCTATAGCACTGGGTATCCTTTCTCTCTTCGGACGAAGTGTTTATGAGGTATCCGTCGGGGTGGGGACAGGATATTTTGATTCATTGTCAGGCTTGATCTTCCTTCTCCTGATAGGCAAGATATTTCAGGCTAAAACCTATGACACACTCTCATTTGAGCGTGACTACAGCTCGTACTTCCCGATTGCAATTATCAGGAAAGATGATGATGGGGAGAAAAGTGTTCCTGTCGTTTCGCTCAAACCGGGCGACAGGATTGTGGTCCGAAATCAGGAATTGATTCCTGCAGATTCAATACTGATGGAGGGTGCTGGGGGAATCGATTACAGTTTCGTGACCGGAGAATCTCAGCCGGTTGCGAAGGAATGTGGTGATGTGGTTTATGCCGGAGGACGGCAGATCGGCAAGGTTATTGAGCTGGAAGTTATTGAGGAAGTTTCCCGGAGTTACTTGACTCGACTGTGGAATCAGGACAGCTCTTCAGGTGATGAAGAATCAGGTACAGCAGATCTGGCAAACAGCATCAGCAAGTATTTCGTGGCAGCGGTTCTATTGATAGCGGTAGTCGCATTCGGATGGCACGCTTTTTCTGATGTAGCGTTGGCTTTCCAAGTCTTCACTGCTGTGCTGATAGTTGCCTGCCCCTGCGCGTTGGCGTTAGCCACACCGTTTACGCTGGGCACTGCGATGCGGATAATGGGGAAGCACAATTTCTATTTGAAGAATGCTGGTGTGATCGAAAGGATGTCCCGTGTTAATCACATAATATTCGATAAAACCGGCACGCTCACCAACTCCCATAATGTTGATATATCCTGGCAGGGTGATGCACTTGCTGATCGTGATATCGTACTCATCAAATCACTGATACGTCACTCCACGCATCCTCTGAGCATGAAATTATTTGACCATTTACCGCCAATAAGATCACTGCAGGTTGATAATTTCAATGAAGTGGCGGGAAAGGGAGTAGAGGGATATATCGACGGAATGTTTATCCGGGTCGGATCATCCGAATACATCTGCCCTGGGAATGCTGCTGATCACATCGACGAGACGAGTGGTATCTACATAGAAATAGATGGTGCGGTCAGGGGATTATTCTCGGTCCAGGCAACGTTACGTCCCGGGGTGACCAGTCTCCTGCAGAAGCTGCAGAACAAGTTCAAATTGTCGTTGATATCGGGAGATACCAGTCAAGATAAGGCGTTACTAACGCCTTCGTTCTCTGACAATTCGACTATGCTGTTTAATCAGCAGCCGATTGACAAAATGAACTATGTCAATTTGCAGAGGGAAAATGATGACCGGGTGCTCATGGTTGGGGATGGGTTGAATGATGCGGGCGCACTCAAAGCCAGCGATGTTGGTATAGCCCTGACCGGCGATGTCACTTCATTTTCGCCAGCCTGTGATGCGTTGATGGATGCAGATTCACTATCCATGCTGGATCGTTTTCTAAACTTCTCCAAAACCAGTATGAAAATCATTATCGCCGGTTTTATCCTGTCCTTTTTATACAATATTGCAGGTCTGAGCTTCGCTGTTGCTGGCAAGCTGTCACCCCTGGTCTGTGCGATATTGATGCCATTGAGCTCAATAACGGTCGTCGCATTTTCGTCTCTTATGACGAGGACACAAGCTCGTTTGAAGGGTTTCAAGCCATGATGATCATTATCCTACTCATCGGCGCCAGCTTGGTCGTTTCGAGTGGCTTCCTTCTAGCCTTTATATGGGCTGTTAAGACGGGTCAGTACGATGACAGATATACTCCATCTGTCAGGATGTTGTTGGATGATACCGAGAACACCATTGATTCAAAATAGTGGCAGATATGCTTCAATTTCAGTGGGTATAACGACCCCGGTCTGCCGATTTGCTATTTCAGGGAGATAAAGATGTCGGGAAACGTGGAAACGTTCCAGTATGACAACAAGATAGTGAGGATGTTTCTGATCGCCAGCATTGTGTTTGGCGCCATCGGGATGCTGGTCGGGCTCATAATAGCCATCCAGCTATTCTTCCCTGCCTTGAACCTGGGACTGTCATATACCACTTTCGGGCGCTTGCGTCCACTTCATACCAACGCGGTCATTTTTGCATTCGTTGGTAACGCGATTTTCATGGGGATATACTATTCTCTGCCACGGTTGTTGAAAACCCCCATGTTCAGTCGCACCCTGGGATTAATCCATTTCTGGGGCTGGCAGTTAATCATCCTCTCAGCCGTAATCACACTACCATTAGGCATGACTACCAGCAAGGAATATGCGGAGCTGGAGTGGCCGATTGATATTGCCATTACCCTGATCTGGGTGATCTTTGCGATCAATATGTTTGTGACTATCGCAAAGAGGCGAGAGAAACATCTTTACGTTGCGATATGGTTCTACATAGCCACCGTGGTCACAGTTGCAGTGTTGCATATCGTCAATTCGGTCGAAATACCGGTCAGTTTCCTCAAGAGTTACCCATTATATGCCGGCGTTCAGGACGCTCTGGTGCAATGGTGGTATGGGCACAACGCGGTAGCATTCTTCCTGACCACACCGTACCTGGGCTTGATGTACTATTTCCTGCCCAAGGCAGCCAATCGACCGATCTATTCATACCGGCTGTCAATCATTCACTTCTGGTCATTGATCTTCATCTATATCTGGGCCGGACCACATCACCTTCTCTATACGGCACTTCCGGACTGGGTACAGTCGCTGGGAATGGTGTTCAGCCTGATGCTGATTGCGCCTTCATGGGGGGGGATGCTGAACGGCCTGTTAACCCTGCGTGGTGCCTGGGACAAGGTTCGTGAAGATCCGGTACTGAAATTTATGGTGGTCGCGATTACCGCTTATGGGATGGCCACTCTTGAAGGGCCGACGCTGGCCATAAAATCTGTGAACGCCCTCAGTCACTACACTGACTGGACAATCGCTCATGTCCATGTCGGGGCACTTGGCTGGAATGGGATGCTGACCTTCGGTATTATTTATTGGCTGGTCCCCAAGTTATGGAGGACCAGGCTCTGGTCAACAAAACTCGCGAATTTCCATTTCTGGCTGGGCACACTTGGAATACTGTTCTATGTGATTCCGATATATTGGGCTGGCTGGACACAAAGCCTGATGTGGAAGCAGTTTAACGCTGAAGGTTTCCTGACTTATCCCAATTTCCTGGAGACTGTTATTCAGCTGGTCCCGATGTACATGATGCGCGCCGTCGGGGGGACGATGTTCCTCACTGGTATGATCCTGTTAATCGTGAACGTTATCAACACTGCGAAGCAAGGATCATTCGAGGCCGAAGTTGAAGATCAAGCTGCACCTTTTGAGAAGAAGGATACCGCTCACGAAGGCGGCTACTGGCACCGATGGATTGAAAGCCGACCTTTCAAGTTTACGGTTCTTACCGTGATTGCAGTATTGATCGGTGGAATGGTTGAGATGATACCGATGTTTGTCATCAAGTCGAACGTGCCGTCGATATCCAGCGTTACTCCGTATACACCCCTGGAGGTTGAGGGACGTGACCTCTACATCCGTGAAGGTTGTCTCAGCTGCCATTCGCAGATGGTGCGTCCATTCAGATCGGAAGTGGAACGTTATGGCGAATACTCAAAGGCAGGAGAGTTCGTTTACGATCATCCATTCCTGTGGAGTTCAAAACGTACCGGTCCAGACCTTCATCGGATCGGGGGTAAATATCCTGATGCCTGGCATTACAACCACATGCTTGAGCCGACGTCAATGTCGCCGGGCTCACTGATGCCAACTTTCCCCTGGCTGATAGAAAATGAACTCAACGTTTCCAGTCTGGAGAGAAAGATCTGGGCATTGCGCAAAGTTGGGGTGCCTTACCCGGAGGATTACGAGAGTCAGGCACTTCAGGACTTGCAGACCCAGGCTGAGACAATAAGTGCCGGGTTGGGGGAGAGTGGAATTGATGTGTCTCCGGACCGGGAAATAATCGCCTTGATCGCTTACCTGCAAAGGTTGGGTCAGGACATAAAAGTTAACCAGCGATAGGGAGACGGAAAATGCTTAGCGAAATGCTTCAGTCCGTCACCGGTCTGGGCGGCTATACAACTGCGGGAATGGTAATCTTCTTCGTGACGTTCATCGTTCTGACGGTGCGAGCGTTACGGGTCGACAAGTCATTTATCAGCTACATGAGCAAAATGCCGATCGATTCTTCCGATTCGGATTTCCGCAAGGAGAACAAGTAATGTCGAAGAAGATAGATGAACTCTTGGATCATAATTATGATGGAATCAGGGAGTTCGATAACGATCTTCCTGGCTGGTGGACCTGGTTATTCATTTTATCCATCATCTTTTCATTCTTTTACATGGCCTATTTCCATGTGCTGGGAGCTGGGGATTCCTCCCAGGTCAAGTTCATGAAGGAATACGATCCCGACTATCGTCCATTGCCGGGAGAACAGAACTCTGCCCTGTTGGCAAATGTGTTCCCGACCTACAAATCGCCTTTCCGTACTCCTGGCAGCGACGTCATGCAGCAGGATCTACGTGGCGGTGGAGCGGGGGTAGTGACGGAATTTGCCTTAGCTGAAGAGGAAGAGGTTGACCTGAGTGTGGTGCCTCTGACCGATGCTGCGGCGTTGGCCGCTGGCCAGAAAACGTTCACCCAGTTCTGTTTCACCTGTCATGGCATGTCCGGCGAGGGTGGAATTGGTCCGAACCTGACTGACGATTACTGGATTCACGGCGGGTTGTTTCCCGAAGTCATTCATACCATCAAAAAAGGTGTACCGGTCAAGGGTATGATTTCCTGGGAAACCCAGCTAAGCCCTGATCAGATACTGGAAGTTGGCAGTTACGCTTTCACCCTCATTGGGACAAATCCGGCTAACCCAAAAGCTCCGCAGGGCGATTTGATCGCATCTGGCGAATGAGTGATGCTTTCATAATGGCAACAGATCAGTCCGACCTTTTGCTGAGTCAGCCATGAGATATGCCCCTGTGACCCGCAGTTTTTTTGGCGGTTCGCAGGGGTTATCAGCCGGTTCAGATACTCAGTAATGTCCGACGACAAAATTGCTGAAGCGCAGGATTATCCCTGTTATCGCCTGCGGCGGTAACAGGGGCATGTTTCATACATTCTCACGCTACACTTAGACGTAATAGATCATGATAAAAATTGACCCGCCATTGACTGATGAAGTGAAGAGGATAAACGCCGGGCGTGAGGCAACTTTCCGTGACCGTCTGGCTACCATTGACGAGTCGGGCAAACGTGTCTGGATCTATCCTAATAAACCGAAGGGTCGGTATCACCGTTACCGCGCCATATTTGCAAGCTTCCTGATCGCCGTCTTCTTCGCTGGCCCGTTTATCGATATCAACGGGCATCCATTGCTTCTCCTGAATGTTTTTCAGCGAGAATTTGTAATCCTTGGGCAGCCTTTCTATCCACAGGATTTCTTCCTGTTTGTTCTGGCGATGATAGCCTTAATAGTATTCATCCTCCTGTTCACACTCGTATTCGGACGGCTATGGTGCGGATGGGCCTGCCCGCAGACCGTGTTCATGGAGATGGTTTTCCGAAAGATCGAATACCTTATCGAAGGTAGTGCCGGCAAACAGAAGTCACGGAACAAGCGTCCGATGAGCTTTGACAAGTTCATTCGCAAAGCTCTCAAGCATTCGATATTCTTCTTCATCTCCTTCCTGGTGGGCAACACCTTCATGGCCTATCTGATAGGCAAGGAGCAGTTCCTGGCGACGGTAACCGGAAGTCCTGCTGACAACCTGATTGCCTTCAACTTCATTATCGCGTTTGGATTACTGTTCTATTTCATCTTCTCCCGTTTTCGTGAACAGGCCTGTACCCTGGTCTGTCCATACGGTCGTATACAGGGTGCCATCCTGGATAAAAACTCCATCGTTGTCACCTACGATTGGCTGCGTGGCGAACCCCGGATGTCGGTTAAGAGAGCGGAGAAGCATGATAATCCCGGCGATTGTGTCAACTGCTATGCCTGCGTAAAAGTCTGCCCAACCGGGATTGACATTCACAATGGAACGCAGCTCGAATGTATCAATTGTACTGCCTGTATGGATGCCTGCGACGCAATTATGGATAAGGTGAAACGTCCGCATGGGCTGATCAGGTATGCTTCATACAATAGTATTGAGAATGGGGAAAAGCTTAAGGTTGACGCTCGCATGGTCGGTTATTCTGCGGTACTCGTCGGCTTGCTGGGTCTGCTGACCTTTCTGCTGGTCACTCGCAGCGATATTGAGATGTCTATCCTGCGAACTCCGGGCATGCTCTATCATACCATGGAGGATGGCGAGATTGGAAACCTCTATAATCTTAAGATCATCAACAAAACCTATGACAGTATCTCTCTGGAAATTGAGGTCGAATCCCCGGAGGGGGGCAGGGTTGAGATGGTGGGAAGCTCGCCTGAGATTGAGCCTCAGGAGGTATATGAAGGAGCGTGTTTTATCATCATCCCCCCAGAGCAGGTAACTGGAGTTAAGTCTCCGGTGGTATTAAGGGTGATGTCCGGAGACCGGGAGTTGGAAACAGTGAAAACCTCGTTCATGGGACCAGTGAGTAGCCCCTGAATTTCAGATGGATGCAAGAATGACTGATATGAAGAAGAAAAACCTTGAATACTATTTCTGGCCCTGGGGATTGGTTGCGGTGATAGTCCTGTTTGTCCTGGCACTCTTGATATCGCTGTTCGCCAGTACCATGAATCGCAGCGACCTGGTAACAGAATACTACTATGCTGAAGGCATTGAGTATCAGGCGAAGATGGAAGTGATGGAAGCTTCTCTGCTGCCTGAGAACGCCATATCGCTGAGATATGACAGCGGACAGGAACTCGTTCACATCCAATTCCCTGCGAGGGCGGATTCCGCTCCCGTTGAGGGGACAATCAAGTTTTTCCGTCCCTCTCAGGCAACGCTTGACCGTGAGTTCAGCGTTAACCCTGATTCATCCGGACTACAGTCAATCAGCACCTCAGAGCTGATAAGGGGTAATTGGCGGATACAGGTCAGCTGGACCTTGAGCGGTCAGGAATTCTATTCAGAGCAGAGCATAGTGATCGAATAGAAGGTTCGTTTCGCAGCGATGTGCAGCGGTAGTGTAAGTACGGCGGGCAAGTCTGTCCCGACTTGCTTGTCAAGTTGGGATAGACAAGCGTCTTCACCCTGCGTTTATCCCTGCTGGCAGAGCCCGCAGGGGCACCGCGGCATGTTCCCAATACATTTTTCAGGACTCAGGACTCAGGACTCAGGATTCAGGACTCAGGACTCAGGATTCAGGACTCAGGACTCAGGACTGTAGTTAGATAATCCCTGCGAACCGCCTGAAGACGCGGGTCACAGGGGCATGTATCATTGCTGAACTAATCGGATGATCTCATGTATATCTGGGGCGGATTACTGATTGGGCTGGCTGGGAGCTTCCATTGTGTTGGAATGTGCGGGCCTATCGTCCTGGCTATCTCGGGAAGCAAGAACTCCACTTTCAGGTTTCTGGTCAACCGTCTGATCTATAACTCCGGCAGGGTAGTCAGTTATATGATACTTGGTTCTGTGTCCGGACTTTTGGGTTCTGGGGCCAGAATGGCCGGTATGCAAAGATGGCTCTCGATTGCGCTGGGAGTGGCGATAATCCTGGGCGTATTGCTGCCCTCGAAATATGTATCTCGTCTTTTCCCCGGAAACACCTGGAACTGGCTCAGCAGCAAGCTGAAATCACTCTGGGGGAGGTTGCTGGGGAAACAATCCGCCAGCGCAATGCTCCTGATCGGCTTCCTGAACGGGTTCCTTCCCTGCGGATTGGTCTATATCGCCATGGCCAGCGCGGCCGCAGCACCGAGTATGAGTGAGAGCGTTCTCACCATGGCCATGTTTGGCCTGGGAACGGTCCCGATCATGCTGGCGACCGCTTTCCTGGGAGGGTTCATCAGCCTGAAGCTCAGGAACACTATTCAAAAGCTGATCCCCGCGATGGCAATCCTCATGGCTATCCTGTTAATCGTCCGTGGTCTATCACTGGGCATTCCATATCTAAGCCCTAAAATTACGGTGGATACCAATCACGGTGTTGAGACGATAACCGTGGATTGCTGTCACTGATTTCATCGGTGTGGATGGAGGGTTGTCATCCATACCTGTGATATATACTGGTTCTTGAAGAGAATGCCTCATAATAAATCCGGCTTGTCCACACGAATCACTCAAGCCTGTGAGCTGTGAGCTGTGAGCTATGAGCTGTGAGCTGTGAGCTGTGAGCTTTGAGCTGTGAGCTGTGAGCTGTGAGCGGTGAGCGGTGAGCGGTGAGCTGTGAGCGGTGAGCTGTGAGCGGGCTCCCATGCGCGGGGCCCGAGCCCCTAGCCCCCTGCCCCTCGCCTCCCGCCCCTGGCCCCCGTCGCCTCGCCCCTGCGCCCTGTCC
>CAJVXH010000067.1 GCA_913009835.1 uncultured bacterium | reverse complement strand
TTAGTCCGTCTAGGGGGAGGTCTGTTTTGTTGTTTTTTTTTTTTTGTTGTATTTTGTGTTTTTTTTCTTTTTTTTTTCAAGCAGAAGACGGCATACGAGATATATCAGTGTGACTGGAGTTCAGACGTGTGCTCTTCCGATCTTTCGTGAAATCCTTATGTAAATCGCCCAATCCATCAACCAGGGACCATTCACGGAGCAATTGCAACTCACTGCGAGTTGAGGTGGACCAAATGAACTCCAGCTCAACCACAGGTATCAGCGGAACTGGAGAGCGTTTTCCACCAGAACGAGCTCCCTTGGCGATGAAGGGTATGCGTCCATGATCCCGCGTAAACGCATGGATGATCAGACTGCTATCACCATGACGGATGCGCCTCAGGATTAGAGCGTTGCTTTTTGTCAGTTTGCGCATTACCGGATCCAGTGTTCATTCAGCTCGGAAGAAAGTACATCGCCCAATCTCCCAACCCAAACGATAAACTACCTAAGAGACTGGAATAACGTAGCATGAGATTCATCAATAAGCGAGATTGATTCATGAGATGATGTTGATTAGATGCCTTGGTTTTGCGAGCAAGCAAATGGAGAATTGGCATCAAACTAAATTGGAACGCGTTCTCCAGGTACTTGAACAACTGCGCAAGCTGTCTTAAACTCAACGGTATGAACACAACCTCACCAGCCCAAACGCCTTCCATCCGTATGGATCCAGCTCAATTTGACGCCGGTTATCAAGAACATGCGGGGTATGCAGCTTCACTCGAGCACTTGTACGGCAGACTGAACACGGAAGCGCTGGACCCGGCGAATTTTGCGCGAGTCGAGCGCAATCTGGATGACTTCCGCGCTTTTCTTCAACCCTTAGGCGATCCACACCTCGCCACGCCAACAATTCACATCACTGGTACCAGGGGCAAAGGCTCCACCCTGGCGATGCTGGAAGCAATTCTCTTACAGGCCGGGTACAGCACCGGAGCGACAATCTCACCTCACCTAACTGAGGTCAGAGAACGCATCCGCATAAATGGTCAAGACATCTCCCGGGAACTGTTCGCCAGCAACTATGAAAGCATTCGCCCAGTCGCCGATAAGATGATGAGGCTGGCGAATTTCCGCACTGTCTTCGAGCTGATTACCGCCCTGGCATTTGTTTCATTCAAGGAAGCCAAGCTGGATGTTGCGCTGGTCGAGGTGGGAATGGGTGGGCGTCTGGATGCTACCAACATCGTCTCCCCCGCCCTCTCGATTGTCACCCATATCGGCCTGGATCACATGCACATCCTCGGCAATACCGTGGAAGCAATCGCCGAAGATAAAGGACATATCATCAAACCAGTCGCCCCCGCCATCATCTCCCGTCAGCCGAATAGAGCGCGACGAGTGCTGGAGCAGAGGTGTGTGGAGGTAGGAGTTGAGTGCTGGCGAATGGATCATGAGGTACAAATTGAATCCATGAGCCTGTCAGATTGTGGGTCGGAAATCACTGTCTCAACCCCACACCGTACGCACCCAAAGCTCCGCATCCCGCTGCTCGGGGCTCATCAGGTGGAAAACGCAGCGACTGCTATAGCAGCAGCGGATCGTCTCGACGCGGACGGAAAATTCAACATTACAGCCGCAGCGATTCGTGAAGGATTACCGAAGACACGCTGGCATGGACGTGGGGAGATCCTTGGCACAGACCCCATTCTGATGATCGATGGAGCCCACACAGGCCAAGGTGCGCATGCACTGTCAAACCTGCTCGACTCGGTGTTTACAAAGAGAAGAAGGATCATGATCCTCGGGATGAACCGGGACAAGAATCCTGATCTATTCCTCAACAGCTTTGAAACTTTGCCGGATCTGGTGCTTGCAACAAGAGCGGAATCTCCCCGATCGCTGACTGCTGACGAATTGGCAGAAACCGTTCGAGAAAAAGGCATCCGGTGTGAAACCGTGGAGCTGACCAATGCTATTAACAGAGCTCTGGAGATCGCGGAATCCAATGACATAATCGTCGCCACCGGCAGCTTCTACGTGATTGGGGCTCTTCGCAGGATATGGTTGCGTGAGTAGAATGCGAGCTCTATTTTGCAGGATTCACTATTAATAGACGGATTGCAAAAAAGGAATTCCCGATGAACGGCAACGCTACACTTCGACTGCTCCCGTTCCTGCTTGCCAGTTTGTTTCTCTTCGGCTGCGGTACACCCAATACCCCCGTCGGACCCCAACCGCCATCAGATTACTTCGATGTCCTCAATGTGCTGGAAACACGGGGAAATGCACTCGACCTGGATTTGGAAGGCGATTCATTATATGTGGCTGAAAACAGCGCCGGCGTTGGATTTTATGATGTGTCCGATCCCGCAGCCATAACCCTTACACATCATCTACCAACCTCCGAGGCGATAGAACTTGTTGACGCCGTGCCCGAAATGAACGCTCTGTTCGTACATAACGGCTCGATCAATCATATCTACTTACTCGACTCACTCGATAATGGTCAGATTACCTCATTGGGTAGCTCGGGAGTGAACACTATCCTGACTCACATCACAACAGATTCAGTCAAGAGCCTGAATTTCGAAGATGCCGAAACCGTCGAAACTGATGTTATTCGAACCCTCATTTGCGACAAGAACAGTGGTGACGGTCTTCAGGTTTATACGGTCTGGCTAGACTCTACAGATGACGTGGTTTTCCCGCTTGATACGTTGAGTATTTTTTCCAGAGTAGAGAAGATGAACTTGGACTGGTCAGGTATCGAAGAGGCTGGAGCTGAAACGATAGCGGGTTTTGATACGGTCGCAATCTCGCTTCATGATTATGGCGTCGCTTTTGCGGACATCTCCAAAGAGGTGGAGGATCAAGACGGTGTCTGGCTATCGGATATCAACACTCCGGGTGACGCCCAGGGATTAGCCTATTCGGATGGATACCTCTACGTCGCGGATGGATACGCAGGTCTGAGCGTTATTGATGCGCAGGATGTCACGGCGCCCGTTTTCGTTGCGAATCGGCGGATCAAAAATCTTGACCACGCTATCAAAGTGTTTGTAAAGGATGACCAACTGGTGCTGATGGACCAATTCGATGGCTTCTTCTTCTATGACATATCAACTCCTGAAGCCCCGGATTACCAAGGATCTTACGAAATACGTGAACCCACATCCGCCGTTTTCGTGGACGATGACATGATGATCCTGGCATCCGTCAGCGAGGGGCTCACAACCATCAAGTTCAAATGATTGCATAGATAACATTGCTACCTAGTCATCAAGCCCGGTGAGCGCCGGGCTTGTGTTGTAGAAGCATGATCGACACCAAACGGAGTCAACCTTCTCCCATGATACACCCTGACATCGCTGGCGCACGGACCCTGATATTCGACATGGATGGAACCCTGATCGGCTCCGGAAAGATCGCCCTCCACGCACTCCGTAAAGGCCTGAGTCGCTTCTATGAGTCGCAGGGAACCTCTGCTCCAGACATTAGCGACGAGGATCTGGTCTCCGGGATTGGCGCACCGTCGGATGTGTTCTACCGCAGTCTGCTGGATGATGCTTACCTGGACAAATGGAAAGAATTCCGGGACATCATTATCGAAGAAGAGAAGTCACAACTCGCCACTGAACGCATCACCTTCCCCGGAACTATCAACACATTGAACACCTTGAGTAAGCGCGGCTATAAAATGGCGATGGTATCGAATTGCAGCACTCAATACCTACAGGAGGTGCTGGACACACAGAAACTGCGTGAATATTTCGATATAGCGACTTGTATCGGGGATCGTGACGGGGCTACCAAGACAGAACTGGTAGCCGAGGTCGTCGCTAAATTGGGTGGTAAAGCCGCAGTGATAGGTGATCGAGAGTACGATGTCGAAGCAGGCAAGGCAAATGGACTACCGGTCGTTGGCGCGCTGTATGGATACGGCAGCCGTGAAGAGTTGATCGGAACCGCCACCTGGGTCGAGGATGTCCGCCACTTGATCTTCCTGTTCAATCCAGCGCGCGAGCTGGCGGCACGTATAGCCGCTGAGATCAACAAATATCGCCACCTGGACAAACCATTTGTCGTCGCGTTGGAAACGATGCACGAGGCGCTCTCCTTCCCACTATCACAACACATCTTTGCCGAGCTGGCAGATATTAATGTTCCAGCCGCTTACTTCCGTCTGGAAGATTATCGAAGCAAATCCTTAGCTAAGCTGGATGCTACCGAATGGTTCAAACGCAGCTATCCCTGGGATTCGGTTAACACCCTGCTGACACAACGAGATCAGGGTCAGATTAACATGCAGTTAGTACGTTCCGATTCTGAGACGAAGCCACTGCGCTCTCGTGCCGGTGGAGTAGTGCTGATGGAAGGTCCGGGATTATCTGGAGAATGGATTCAAAACAGCTTCGACTATCACGTGAGATTAAACTCCAAACCAGCCACCATTTCACGTATTCTCAGATCAATGCAATCCATCGAACGTCATAAGCAACTCACCGGGGCAGGCACGGTTCCAGTCGATCTTGTTGATCCGACTGAGGCATTGCACGAGTGGAAGACTTCTGCCCGCCAAGATGCGTTGACAGCCATTGTTGGTCAAACGGAATCGACACCTGACATGACGATTGATGGCGATCAGTTGGAGAAGGGATTGATTATCAGTTGATGGGCTCGTCAACCAGATCCTTCTCGCACGGCAAACAAACGCCGTGCGTCAGGATGACTTCCCTTGTACTCAGGATTACGATTATATCAGAGTCAAAACCGAGATCCTTCACTACGTTCAGGATGACTTCTTATCGATTCCGCTCCAGCACCACTTTCGCGCGCTCAAGCAGATTGTCCAAAGTGAAGCCGAACTTCTCAAACAATTGAGGGGCGGGCGCGGAAGCACCGAATGATTCCATGCTGAAGCACTCGCCTCCATCACCAACCCACTTGTCCCAACCCTGGGCGATGCCGACTTCCACACTGATGCGTGCTTTTACACTCGGCGGTAAGACACTCTGTTTGTAATCATCGCTCTGTAGCTCGAACACTTCCCAGCAGGGGAAACTGACCACACGTACCTTTACACCCTCTGCCGACAATTTCTCGTACGCCTGCATCGACAAACTCAGCTCGCTTCCAGTCGCCAGCAGGATCAACTCAGGATCGTTATTCGGCGCATCGGCCAGAACATAAGCGCCGTGTTGTGCTTCCAAGGCGCTAGCGAATTGACCCTTGCGATCAATGATCGGCAGCTTCTGACGTCCAGTCAGGATAGCGGTCGGACCATCTGTACGATCATAGGCCATCTTCCAGGCGATCATTGTCTCAGCTGCGTCACCGGGACGGATCACCCAGAGGTTCGGAATCGCGCGAAGGGCGGCATAATGTTCGACTGGCTGATGAGTCGGACCGTCCTCCCCTACCCCGATGCTATCGTGGCTGAAGACAAATATGACCGGCAGATTCATCAATCCAGCCAGACGGAGTGACGGACGCATGTAATCACTGAAGATGAGGAAGGTTCCGGTATATGGACGCAATGACCCATACAGCGCCATTCCGTTGGCTATCGAGCCCATTGCGTGTTCGCGGATACCGAAGTGAATGTTACGACCTCCGGGATTCTCAGGAAGAAAACTCCCACCTTTGACCGTCGTCTTGACCGATCCCGCAAGATCAGCACAGCCCCCAATAATTCCTGGGTCACGATCTGCAATAAAGTTGAGCGCTGTTCCAGATGCCTGACGAGTCGCGAGTGGCTTGTCCAAGTCGAATTCGAGAGGCATTTCCTCGGTTACATAGTCACGATTGCCTCCACCAGTCAAATGATCCCAAAGCTCCTTGCGTCCGGGTAAACCCTGGCTCCATTCTTCCCAACCTTCAAGCCATTCTTCATGCTTGCTACGTCCACAATCAGCTGCTTCGGCGTAAACTCCGTAGACTTCATCGGGAACCGTGAATGGTTCATGATCCCAACCCAGCGCCTTACGTGTCAGCTCGAGTTCTTCCACTCCAAGGGGTGAACCATGGGAAGATTCGCTGTCCTGTTTGTTGGGACTGCCAAATCCGATGTGTGTTTTCACCTTAATGATGGATGGACGCACAGTCTCGCCTTGCGCATTCTGGATTGCATAGAACAGAGCCTCAGGATCTTCACCATCAACCGCCTGCGTATGCCAGCCATAGGCTTCGTAGCGCTTGTTGACGTCTTCCGACCATGCCAGATCCGTCCCACCCTCGATACTGATTGAATTATCATCATAGAGGACAATCATACGGCCCAGTTTCTGACGTCCCGCCAAGCTGGACGCTTCCGCGCTTACACCTTCCTGCAAGTCGCCGTCGCTGGCGACAACGTAGATATAGTGGTCCAATGCATTGAATGAATCGGAATTACCCAGCGTTTCACGTACATAACGTTGCCCCATCGCCATGCCGACCGCGTTGCTGATACCGGCACCCAGCGGACCTGTAGTCGTTTCAACACCCGGAGTTACGCCAAATTCAGGATGCCCCGGTGTGAGGCTTCCAAGTTGGCGGAAATTCTTCAGATCGTCGATGCTCAGGTTGTAGCCCGCCAGGTGCAGCAGGCTGTAGTTCAACGCGCTGCCATGACCACAGGATAGGATAAATCGATCTCGCGCCGGCCAGAAAGGATTGTCGGGATTGAACTTGAGGAAACGTGTCCAGAGTAGATGTGCTGGTTTTGCAAACCCCATCGGCATGCCGGGGTGACCACTGTTGGCTGCCTGAACCATTTCGGCTGAGAGTATGCGTATGGTATCGACACAAATCTGGTCTTGATCGGTCCAGTTAAAGTGCTTGGAGGACATGATTACCTCATTTTGAAGGGGTTGCTGAAGATGAGCGTATCCCAAAAAGAAAGAGTATAAATTCGAGATGAGCAGAATATCGTAAGCGGAATTATCATCGGCAAGCGAGACTCCTGAGAGCAATGGATCTGCCCCCCTTCTCACTTGCTGTAATGCGGATACTCTGTGTACTCTCAGTTTATGGTTAAGAAAACAGTAAAACAAAGCGCTACATCGTCACATCGCAAGGATGCCAACACAATTGACGCATTCCATCTTAAGGCCTTGGAAGACCAAGTTCTTTGGGTGACCGGCGCTTCGGGTGGACTCGGACCGGGAATCTGCCGCAAGCTGCACAATGCTACCGGGATGAAGTTTGCCCTGCACGCCAGAAGTAATCAGAAGGTCGCTGAGCAGATTGTTAATGAGATCCGTGACGATGGCGGAACCGCACTTGTCACCCTCGGCGATCTCAGCAAGAAAGACATTGCATCCAACGCTGTTGCGCGAATACATGCCTCACTGGGTAATGTCTATGGCCTGCTTCACCTGGCTGGTCCCTATGTTCAGAAGCCAGTCGGTGATCACACCCGCGCCGAATTTGATTCGATGATACATGGCAACCTGACCAGTTTCTTTGAATGTGTAAAGGCGGTTCTACCTGATTTGCGTCTGCAACGTCATGGATCACGCGTTATTGGAATGGGCATGGCGGGTGCACAGCACACAACGCCAATGCTCTCGCATGGACCGCACCTGGCCGCTAAATCAGGGCTGATTGCCCTGGCTCGCACCCTGGCTCTGGAAGAAGCCAAGTACAATATTACCGTAAATGTCATCGCCCCAGGCCATATTGTGAACAAAGACATCGAACGAGAGACCGCACGCGAAACCTCGGCAACTCTAAGCCATCCGATGGGTGTACATGGCAGCTATGAAGACATAGCCGATGCTATCCTCTACCTCCTCTCACCAGCCGCCTCATATGTTACTGGAGCAGTGCTGGATGTGTCCGGTGGGTGGCGACAACCGGAGTAATTGAATATCGCATGAACAAATGCTACTGAATTATAAAACAGCCTACCTCAACAGCGACTACACATCCATGAACCTTCATTTCCACAAATACCATGGCGCGGGTAACGATTTCATCATGATCGATAATCGTGATGACAGCCGTCAAATCTGGACCGCTCTCGACACTGATACCATCGCTTCCCTCTGCCAACGGAATCACGGAATCGGCGCCGATGGATTGATTGTTGCGGTTCGTGACTCTCAAGACGCCAACTATAGAATGGGATACTTCAACGCTGACGGTTCCCCCGCTGAAATGTGTGGAAATGGTCTACGTTGCCTGATGAAGTTCCTCGACGACATCGGTGAACCAGTGCGAAACATGGAAGAAGTGAAAATCCTCACTGGCGCTGGTATAATTGCAGCTCGCTTCATCTCAGATGATCTCATTCAAGTCGCAATGCCGATCCCTTCGTTCAATGCTGGAGATGCAGCTTTCAAGGGTGGCGAAGAGACAGTGAATGTGTCAATCACAGTCCCCGGCCTCAAACATCCTATAACCGGATCTGCCGTCGGCGTCGGAAATCCTCATTTCGTGATCTATAACACCGAGATGTGGGAAGGTGAGGAAGTTCATGAATTGGGCAGCCGTATGGCAATCCATAAGGATGTATTCCCCGAAGGGGTGAACGTTGGGTTCGCACGCAAGGAATCCAAGGATACCTTGGCCCTGGTTGTCTACGAACGCGGAGTTGGTCCTACTCTTGCCTGCGGTTCAGGTGCAGTAGCGGCTGTCGGAGCTGGTGTGAAAACCGGTCGATTCGAATTTGATCAGCCGGTGAGTGTGCGTATGCCCGGTGGCATGCTGACCGTCACCATCGGCAGCGACTGGAAATATGCAGTACTCGAAGGCGACGCCGTGAAAACCTTTGAGGGTACCGTTTCCACCTGAAGACACTTGGCTGCGCATTTATGAATGCCCCCAGATTGCTGACCTCATTGCCCTGAGTAACTTGCTCCTGAAACGCAATCCCGTGCACGACATGCACCGCCTGCGCATAAAATGCACGTTTATTGAGAATCTGAGCTCAGCGGCGATTCGCTTGACCTCAAAATGAGAGACCGTTGACCAACTTCTTGTTGATGCCGCTTCATTGTCCTAGTGCAAGAGTTTCACTGCTTATGTGATAATTGCACAGTCCGGCGCACTCATCCGTACTCATAATTATTTGGTCATTTGCCAGCTACTTTCTGATTTGAGAAAGCAATCCGCCTTGAGTGGCACATAAATTGCTAAAGGTAGAGTGAACCCAGAATTGATGACCCACACTGTTTGGTTCTTTCTCAACTTCCATGAACGTACTGCACTAGCGCTTAGCACGGGCCTGGCACTGTTCTGATCACTGACACTGATTTTATCCTTGTACGGTTCAACTGACGATTCCTCTCATACTGGTTCTCCTGATAGCAGCGCGGACATGGACGATAAAAATTGCACGGTTCACTCGCACGGGTTCAGGCTGAAGAGCCGATGAAGACTAACTTGGACGGTTTCCTTGATTTCATCGGCTCTTTTTATTGTTATCCCCTAGCAGCGCAATCATATGCGCTGTTTGTTTGCAAGGGAGATCAGCTCAAGCTGATCTCCCTGCTTTGTTTTCAGGCCTCAGATTGAGAGAAGTCAGGTTGACAGAGCCCGGGATCAAATCTATATTTCGGCCCGCCAAGAGAAACTTGGTTATCATGTCGGGGTGTAGCGCAGCCCGGTAGCGCACCTGCTTCGGGAGTAGGGGGTCGCTGGTTCAAATCCAGTCACCCCGACAAGTAATATCAAGGGGTTAGCTGACTACAGCTAGCCCCTTGTTTTGCTCTTGCGCCTCAGGCGCGCCAGTTCATCTGTAATTGTCCTCTTCTGACTCCTCCACCACGAGTCAACTAATCTCCCTCGATGAGGAACCATTAGAGATTAGACGGTGGAACTCTGCGAGCTTGTATGCCGTGAAGTTTACACAAATGTCAACCTGCTCGGTGACATACATTTTGGCTGGGGGCAATCCAATACCTGGAAGGATCACACATGGGGATTTTCGCAACTCTTCACAAAGAGCACATACTGATTAGAGAACAGTTGGACCAGATGACTCAAGCTGTAGGTCTGATTGAGGAGAATAAACTCCCGCCAAGGGATTTCTTCGATAAATCACTGGAGTTCGGTCGCACCTATACGAACAAACATCACCACTTCAAAGAAGAATACCTGCTGTTTTCACAACTCGCCCAGAAATATGAAGGCAGCATTGACGCCGTTGTTGAGAAGTTGCGAAACCAGCACGAATTAGGACAGAATCATCTCTCTGATTTATCAGCTAACCTTGGCGGGTATGAGAGGGGAGAATCTGAATGTGTCAGCAAAGTCCGCCATCACCTCAGTGAATTCGTCAGGCTAATGGAAGTACACATCTTCGCAGAGGATGCCGTCTTCTTCAATATGGCAAAAGAACTGATGAGCCAGGAAGAACAAGACGCTCTTCAATCAGGATTTGAGGCATATGAAAACGGACAAGGTGAGGATCCTACTCCCAGATGCAAGAAGATTCTGGAGGAAGCGCGGGCGATCCTGGAGAGTATGAAACCCCAGGAAATATGAAATCGCTTTGGCATCCTGAAAGATTGATGCTCTCATTATACTTTTGACATTAACGCCATACCCCCGTCTGAGTCAATAGTTGTCCGTAAACAAACAATCTCAGAACAGCCCGCAGAACAAATCTGCGGGCTGCTTGATTATGAGTACTTTCAGATCAATTGAACGTCAGCGTCCCATGCTGCACATGACCTAGAAAAGCATGTATGTAATACCAGCTGCCAACGTTTCCCGGAAACGACCCGCAGTATTGACTTCCTTGTCATAGAGTAGACGGGTCGTCAGATTCACCATCAATACCTTGGTGATGTTCGCCGTGAAGACTGTTTCCCAATCGACATCCGGAGATTGCCAGTAATCCTTGGTGTCACCAGTAAGATCATCCTTCTCAGAGTTGTATAAAGCCTGGAAAACGATCAGCTTGCTATTAACCCTCAGGTTTTCATTGATCACCTGACTGAGCAGCTCAGTCACCAGCTCGATACCAGCATAAGTCACCGTCTTGCTCTCAAACTCCATGGTTGTAGCGTTGAGCACACTGCGATCCATATGCTGTTGAAGGCCCAGACCAAGGCGTGCCAACCACTCCTGCTCCAAATCCTCATTCTTCAGCAAGGTCTTAGCTATACCAGCACTCTCCGTCAAAGTGATGGGGTTGACGTACTCAATATCACCAGTGACGTTGTCAGTGAACTGGGAGAGGAAACGACCCGAGACATACGGATCAACCCAACCGTCCAACGTGAAACGAAGCACACTTTCAAAATCGATCTTATCCGCGTTCTTAGCAGGCTGCGACCAGGTTTCCAGGTCACGATCTTGCGTCTGAGACTGTCCGTACTCCAGCTCAAGGACGTTGCGACTATGCATGAGATCACTAAGCTGCTTCTGTGCGATCATGTTCAACTGAGAGTTCCAGGTCAATTGCCCCTGCTCATCACCATCCCAGTTGTCGCTATATGCACTCTGGGTGTGGGTCAGATTGAACACCCCTGAGAGATCCCAGCCGTAATCGTTAGCTGAGATCGCCTGGTCAGGTAGACCAATCATGACCACAACAAACAATCCAACCAGTAGAATCATTCTCGTTCGCAAATGCATCACATAACCCCTTTGTTTCTGTTTTCTAACATTTTAGTTGAGTCACTCTCAATCTGGATATAAATAATCCCGTTGACTGAAAGGATTTTGAGTGAGGCTGAAAGTAGGGTATCAGATTATTAAAGGCTAGCCTTCAATAACGATTTGCTATCATAGCGAGACGTTGAGTCCAAGAAATCATTCTTGCATTTGAGTCAATTATATCATGATCAGGAATGCTGGATAGCACCATTGATCCGATCTATCAACGTTGGAGAGGACGAACAATGTCATCACATCTTTAGAAGAGAGCTCCCCATGCCTGATGAATAATCTGAAATGAGAGCCATTCCGAGAGTCAGTCGCCACCAACCATACAGACAATGTGAAACTTGAAATTCAAAATACAGATTAGCTTTACTTTATATTATTCGTGTATTTCTATGATTTTTATCATATTTCATCGTTATCACTTTGAAACAGACTGAGTATAAAATCTCGAGTATTTTCGGTTTAAGTATTGCATCACCGATTCAAATCATTTAACCTCAGTACGGATCGAGAATAGAACACGGTAGAGATTCGATTCTTGATAGTGAGGCTAGTTCAATATTCGTAATATCTGAGCTGGTTTCACGGATTGTATGTGACTCGAGATGTCTTGTTTGGTATAGAGAATACATCTGTGATTATTAGTATTCTTATATTGCATTATAGAGCGTTTTGTCGGTTATTACGTGATTTTGTTTAGCTTTCTACGGTCTCTTGGAGTGAGGGTATAGATTATACTTCAAGCCGTTATTCTCCGATTTTCCGAAGCGTATGTGCTTTAATTAATAACGAGCAGTGACTAGTCCAGGTCGAGATTGTCAGAGAAAACATGGAACAATATCTGACGTCAAACATATTCTAACATGACTTTGCTGGTTTTTTGTTATATCTTTGTTTCATAGTGTTTTTAGTGAGCAGACGTGGGGTTTTGCTTTACTAGAGTTCAAAAAGAAATTGGGCAACAGATATAGGAGGAAAAGGAAATGAGGAAGTTATTGCTAGCATTAGTGATCGGGGTGTTCGTTTTACCTGGTTTGGCATCAGCGCAGTATTACGTGAACATGGATATGGAGAGTGATCTTGCACTCATTCATTCCGGCGACACTGTATGCATCACAGTGTCTTTTGATCACAACATTCCATGTAATCCGGACATGACGCTCGACGTCTACATTGCAGGCCCCTATGGTGGAGAAATTCTTTGGTACACGAATGACTTCGTAATGCCTCTGGGCTTCGTTAGTTGCACACACTGTATCACCATTCCAGGATGTGGTCATTATGGTGATTATACTGTGACGGGTTATCTATGGTACCAAGGCGACATAGTCGCAGAGGACTCCATCGTCATCACGTATCAAGAATAGTAAGCGGTTTTACAACCGAATCTTCTTTTGATATTCCACCCTCAACCTTAATGGTTGAGGGTTTTTTTCGTAGTTTCCGTAATAAAGCTCAGCACATTCTCAGCTGGAATGAGACATCCTCAGCGGAATCACCAATACTTATATTACCATGTATTACAATTCACAATAGTTTTGCGATCGCATGGATGCGAGCAGGATAATAGAACTATTGACTCTCCCGATTTGAAACATGTTCGGATTTCTCTTGCTTTTGGCTACGGGCACACCAAAATTTAGGTGTTATGGGGTGAGAGATTTATTAGTTAAAACTTGGGCACATACTTAGGAGGAGAAGGAAATGCGCTATTTAGCTATTGCACTCCTGTTTGGGGTGTTAGTTTTACCTGGTTTGGCATCAGCTCAGTATTACGTTGATATGGACATGGAAGCCAGCAGCTACAATCTCCAAACTGGTGATGAGGTATGCGTAACGATCTGTTTTGACCACAACGTTATGTGGCGACCAGAAGCAAGGCTTGAGGTTTATGTCACCTATCCATCAGGTGCCGAAGTATTATGGTATGAAAACGACTTCGTGTTTCCTCGACAAGCCTTTTGCTGTCAAGAGTGCTATACCGTACCGAACTGTGGCGAATTTGGTGAGTTTGTGGTGACGGGCTACTTGTATTATCAAGGCAATGTCGTCGCTCAGGATTCCTTCACCCTAATGATTAATCCATAACTGTACTGTCACATTGGAAACCAAACCCTCGGCCAGAAATGGTTGGGGGTTTATTTTTTTGCATTTGAAGTTAAGGCATGGCTGACCGATGTAAACGAGAACTGCTCCAGCGAAATATCACTGGAGCGGTTTTCTGATGCCGGTCAGATGAATCTGAACAATGACGCTAATCCCCATCCCCTGTTTCCACTATTCTATGGCGAATCAGTTCACCTTCGACCATGTACACCACATCCTCCGCGATGTTCGTAGCCAGATCACCAATCCGTTCGAGATGCCTCGAGACTGAGAGAAGATGCACTGCCCTTTTAACGGTGTCAGAGTCTTCCATCATCATTTTCTGCAAGCTGACAAACATCTCCTTGTTCATCTCATCTACTTCATCGTCCAGCACCAAAACTTCTCTGGCCAGCGTAGTATCCCTATCTGCCAACGCATCCAGACTACCACGCAGCATCTTGCTGGTCAAATCCGACATCCCCTCAAAATCCAGGGAGATGTGCAGTGGATCATGATGAGACAGGTAGACAGCCCTCTTGGCGATGTTTGAAGCCAGATCTCCAATACGTTCGAGATCGTTGTTAACCTTGATAACCGAGATAATGAATCGAAGATCTGCCGCGACTGGCTGATGCAGTGCCAGCAGCTTCAGGCATTCCTCTTCAATTCGTACTTCCTTCTGATCAATGAGGTCATCTCCCTGAATCACCTCCTCGGCCAACTCGGACCGTCGGTCATGGAGAGCCAGAAGTGCCTTATTCATGGCATCTTCCACCGTATAGGCAAGGGTGGTGATCTCCTTCATGATAAGATCCAGGTTACGCTGTAAATGCTTGGACATGCTATTCTCCTTACCCGAACCGTCCGGTGACATATTCCTCAGTACGCTTTTGCGCTGGACGAGTGAATACCTGGTCAGTTTCACCGTACTCGATCAAGTTGCCATTTTCCAGAAATGCGGTGTAGTCAGAAACACGCGCCGCCTGCTGCATGTTATGAGTGACGATGACAATGGTGTAATGTTCCTTCAGCTCCAGCATAAGATCTTCGATCCGGGAGGTTGATACTGGGTCGAGAGCGGAACAGGGTTCATCCATCAGGATGATTTCCGGTTCCATGGCCAGCGCTCGGGCGATGCAAAGCCGCTGCTGCTGTCCTCCAGACAGGCCGGTGGCCGAATCGTTCAAACGATCTTTTACCTCATCCCACAGCGCCGCTTTTCTCAGCGATTTCTCCACACGTTCACTGGATTCTCCCGCATATCCGTTGATGGATGGTCCCCAGCTCACATTTCTGGAAATCGACTTGGGAAAGGGGTTCGGCTTCTGGAACACCATTCCGATGCGTCTTCGTACTTCTACCGGATCAGTGTTCTTGGAGTAAAGATCCTCGCCGAGGTATAGAATATGACCGCTCATATTCGCTTCAGGGATAAAATCGTTCATCCGATTGAACGCTCGCAGCAAGGTACTTTTGCCGCATCCTGACGGTCCGATAATCGCGGTAATCTTATTCGCTGCGATGGAAAGTGAAACGTCCCTGACTGCTGGCTGATCAACATAGCGAATGGTGACATTTTCAGCTTCCAGAATGGGCTTTTCAAAGGTCATCGCATCGTGAACCTCTTCGGGCATTACATCTGTATTCATCATCGTGTCCTTTCTGTCCGATGACGTATAATCACAGCTATGGCATTCATAAGCAGCATCACCGTAAGTAGCACTACGATTGCGGCAGCGGCGAGTTGGTGAAACTCCTGCTGCGGTCGTGAAGCCCAGTTGAATATCTGGATGGGCAGGGCTGTGAAAGCGTCCATCGGTCCTTCAGGAACGAAAGCAACGTAGGTCAGAGCTCCGATCATCACCAAGGGTGCGGTCTCGCCGATAGCGCGTGACAGGGCGAGGATCACCCCGGTCATGATTCCCGGTAATGCTGAGGGCAGAACATGGGCCCGCACCACTTGCCAGCGAGTGGTTCCAAGCGCGAAGGCGGCCTGTCGTATGGAACCCGGAACCGCACGGATTGCTTCTCTCGCGGTGATGATGATGACCGGCAGAATCAACAGGCTCATGGTCAGAGATCCTGCCACAACGCTGCGTCCGAGCGCAAAGAATCGCACGAATATCACCAGCCCCAGGATCCCGTAAACTATTGACGGCACGCCCGCTAGATTGGCAATGTTTACCTCGATGAAACGACTGACCCGGCTATCCTCGGCATACTCTTCGAGGTAAATGGCCGCCGCCACTCCCACCGGGACTGAGAACAGTGCCGTGAAGGAAATCAACCACAACGTCCCCATTAAGGCTGACTTGATCCCCGCCTGCTCTGGAAAACGAGAAGGAAAACTGGTCAGGAATCCAAGATCCAGCCAGCGAAATCCCTCGAAGGAAACATGGGCCAGGAGTACTGCCAACACCGCAATGCTCGCCCAAGTGACAGTCGCGCAGAGAACACGGAAAGCCCTTGCGATTTTATGACGCTTTTCCAAATTCCCGGATATCATTCGTACACCTCCCGGAATCTGCGCAGAACACGGTGAGCGATGACATTCATGCTCAACGTTATCACGAACAACAACGTTGCTACAGCGAATATCGTCTGATATTCCACACTTCCCGCCGGTGTGTCACCGAGACTCACCTGCACGATATAGGCGGTCATGGTCTGAATGCTCTCCAAGGGGTTGAGTGTCATATTCGGCGTCGCCCCCGCAGCAAGGGTAACCGCCATCGTCTCACCAATTGCACGTGATATCGCCAGAACAAAAGATGCCACAACCCCTGACAACGAAGCTGGTACAACCACTCGGGTCGTCACCTCAAATGAGGTCGCACCGAGGGCATAAGCCCCCTGTCGAAGTGAGCTCGGTACCGCTCGAATGGCATCATCACAGAGGGATGCCACCATGGGTAGGACCATGATGCTGACAACGATAGAAGCGCTGGCGGCATTAAAAATATTGGTACTCGGAAAAACAACCCTCAACAGTGGCGTCACAAAGCTGATGGCGAAGTAACCATAGACGACGGTTGGAATCCCCACCAGGATCTCGAGAATCGGTTTGACAACACTGCGCACTCGATCCGATGCGTATTCGGCTAGATAAATCCCACTGGCCAATCCGATCGGGATGGCGATCAGGGCGGCCCCGACCACAATAAGAAGTGTGCCACTGACCAAAGGAAGTACACCGAAGGATCGTGGTACAAGCAAGGGTGTCCATTCTGTGCCGAAGAGGAAGTCAAGAATCGGCACATCTTGGAAGAATGGGAACGTCTCCTTGCCAAGCACCACGATTATTGATATAGTCGTCACAACCGACAGGATGGCGCACAAGAACAAAATGGTCTTGATGGCTTCCTCTTTCAGACGAAACTTGCGCTTCTTCAATAGAGAATCAGCTGCGCCGCTATGTGATGGTCCCTGTCCCATTGCTGATTACATACCCTCGCGAAGAAGGTCTGCCATGCTCTTTCCTTCAGTATTTCTGCCCGCGAATGCAGAACCGGAAATCCGTGCCTCAAAACGCTGTAGGTCGAGCTGATATACCTGCTGAGGCAAAGCTACATATCCAACTTCCTCAACCAGAGTTGGAGCATTATGGATATAGAACTTCACGAACGCTTCCACTTCGGTTCGTTTGGCCGATTCGGTGCTGACATATATGAAGATAGGTCGGGAAAGTGGTTTGTAAGTTCCATCGTTGATAGTGGTCATTGATGGCGCGACAGGACCATCTCCCCCATCAATCGGTACGAGCTTCAACCGGGAACGGTTCTCCGCGTAGTAAGCGAATCCGAAGAAGCCCAGCGCATTCTTGTCTCCGGCAATTCCCTGGACCAACACGTTATCGTCTTCGCTGGCTGTGAAGTCCGGACGGCAGGCCTGTTCTTCCCCATTGATAACGTTAGTGAAGTAGTAGAAGGTTCCCAAGTCCATGCCTGGACCATAGAGTGTAATTGGTTGATCCGGCCATTCGGGGCGGACATCACTCCACTTCTCCACAGTGCTGCCAGGCTGCCAGATCTTCTTGAGTTCTTCAACTGTCAGATAATCGACGAAATCATTGCCGGGATTAACAAGTACAGACAGTCCATCATAGGCCACCGGAAGTTCAATGAAATCGATGTTGTGTTCGGCCGATTTGTCAAGCTCCTTGGATTTGATTACCCGGGAGGCGTCGTTGATGTCTGTCTCCCCGATATAGAATTTCTTGAATCCACCGCCAGTGCCGGAGATACCGACAGTCACCCGTACTCTATGATGGATCTTCTGAAATTCCTCAGCCACCGCTTCAGTGATGGGAAAGACTGTGCTGGAACCGTCAATTTGAACCGTTCCGCTAAGTCCATCTTCATTCCCGTCGCTAGCCTTCTGACAGTTGGTGAACAGTAGAAGAACCGTCAGTGATGCTAGAATCAAAAGTGTAAGAGTTGTCTTCTTCATCGTTCGTCTATTCCTTGCGTTCCGCTGGCTGTTTTTCCGACCTTGTGCCAGCAGTAAATGGTCAATACTCAGTGCTTCCAACCTGGATGGGTTAGAACTTGAATTTCAGGTCAACCTGAAGTCGCTGAAAATCACTGCCGCCTCCGGTGAGGCCGCGTGTATTGTCGAAAAACGTCGTGCTCAGTTTCCAATTACTTGCTACCTGGTAACCGAAACCGATTTCATGCCCCTTGCCGTCCGTTCCACCACCGATGAAATCTGAATCGGTAAAGATTCCCGGCAGAGCATCAGATCGGAAGAGCGTCGTGTAGGGAAAGAGTGTAGATCTCGGTGGTCGCCGTATCATTAAAAAAAAAAAAAAGAAGATAAACAACAATAGACTCTGACTTTATATGATAGGGGCACGCATAATGAAAATAATGAACAACAAACGTAGATGCACACTATATGCAGTACTCATGAAGTATAAGAGAAGTAGCAATGTTCTCGACCTCTTACC
>CAJVXH010000066.1 GCA_913009835.1 uncultured bacterium | reverse complement strand
CGCGTGAGGCGGGTCATCTCCTCGTAGCGCTCCGGGGCGAGGTCGACACGAATCTTGTCGATGGCCACGCCCTTGCCGCGCAGCAGGCGCTCGGCCCGTGCGCAGTACGAGATCGGAAGAGCGTCGTGTAGGGAAAGAGTGTAGATCTCGGTGGTCGCCGTATCATTAAAAAAAAAAAGAAAGAAGAAAAAAAAAAAAAGAAAAAGCTAACTAAGAATAAAAAAATAAGAGCAACACATGTTGCTTACCTATTGATGTCCATTCATGTCATGCAATCCTGGCTGCTGAGCGTACAGATCCATCACTTCATGCCAAGTGAAGTCGCTGCGGGGAGCGAAATACTGATAGATTCGACGCACCAGTTCCAGATCCTCCTCCTGCTCAACAGTCCAGCGATAGTATTTTCCACCTAGATCGATGTTGCTGCTGACATTTCGCGTTGAAAATTTACCAGATTGGGTGATAAATGAAGTGACATGCTCGCGTTCGGAAGGGGTTGAAGCTTCTCGCCTGGCGGTCTCAAGCACTGGATAAGCAATCACCTCTACTTCCAGACCGTTCGGATAGGTGAAGTGCAGAGTGTTGCTGACGTAATCATCGCGTTCGAGCTGCCAGGTGTCCACCACATCATCCACCACTTCGGGATCGAGCAGAGGACAATTGGCGGTAACCCGCACCACCGCTTCTGGCTGGTATGGTTTTGCGGTTCTACAGAAACGATCCAGCAGATGGTTTTCACTACCCCGGAAGCAAAGGACATTATTCGCTTCACAGAAATCAGCAATTGGATCGTCAGATGTGTTTCGAGAGATGGAGATTATAACCTGATCAACATGCCGCGCCGCCTGGAGACGTTCTACCACATGCGCCAGCATCGGCTTGCCAGCTATGTCGATCAGTGGTGTACCGGGGAGTCGTGACGAATCCATGCCCGCCTGAATGACACCGAGAATCATCGAATCAGATCTTCCAGCTCGTTGCAGTGTGGCAGAGGTTGCCACCACCAGTGGACTATCCTCACAACATAATCAGGAGCTCGCTCACTTGCCACTACCCAATCGCATCGGTTCTGAACTCCGCGGCATCAATTCTCACCCCCAAGAGATCCATGTTTGCCTCGAACTCGGCAGGAAATGACCCGCCCCGGGGACGATTCCTTCCACCTAGCCAATATGCATCCCACATTAAACTGTTGATTCTACAGGAGTTCCGTTTCGGCACGCCACTTGCCGCGTTCGTTTGAAGGATAACTATGGAGTCTTCATGACTTTTCTCAAATATGCGCGACGGATTCATGGACGAACGGCATTTGTTCACGGCGGCAAAGCGCTGGACATGGATCTTGGAGGTGGACTCGAACAGGTGTTGGAAGAGTTGATCAGTTTGGGCATAAAACGGATTGTGCTCACCCTGGGCGAAATGAAGTTCCTCCACTTCACATTGTTCGCGACATTGCTCAGCATTCAGCGCAAAATGCAAGAGGCGGGAGGTGATCTCGTTCTGGCTGAGGTGCCGTGGTTTGTCGAGATGCGCTTTCACCAGCTCGGCGTGGCAAACCGATTCCCGATTGTCCCGCACGCTGGAATTGTGGAACGAGCTGAACAAGTCACCGTTGACCTCGACCAGTCTGACTCGATCATCCCTGGGTAGAAAATCTCAACATTCCACGTTTGACCTTTACCCCCGCTGGCTTGCCCAGCGGGGTTTTGTTGTGCTTCCCCGTGTATCCTTGAGCCAGATTCAACGCTCGATCCTGCTTGACTCGGACTGAGGAAACGCATCACCATGAAATCTCAGATGGGGCAAACTGACGCCCCTGTATTCGCAAATATAATGAAAATAGGTGTGTCGCCAGTTGGAGCACGGAATGACTAATGCTGATTTGCGAGAGTTGATTGTGGGTGTGGACTTGTTAACCCCGGTGCATGGTGGTCGTGATGTCCCCTACCTCAACCTGGATAACGCCGCCTCCACGCCTGCATTGACCGCCGCCCGCGACGAGGCCAACCGCATGCTTGAGTGGTATGCCAGCATCCACCGTGGCGCGGGATATAAAAGTCAACTCGCCTCGGCCTGGTACGAAAAAGCTCGAGAACAGACGCTGGAGTTTGTCGGCGCTGACCCGGACTACCATTGCGTGGTGCTGACTCATAACACCACCGATGCCATCAACCGTCTGGCAGTAAAATTCCCCTACGACAACGATAAAAGTGTGGTCATCAGTCACGCTGAACATCACGCCAACGATTTACCCTGGCGAAACCGTGGCAAGGTTGCACGTGTCCCGGTTAGTCCGGCTGGCGAGATTGATCCGGATGATCTCGACCGTGTACTTCTCAAGGAAGCCAAGCGCACACGGCTGGTCAGTATGACCGGCGCATCCAACGTTACCGGCACCATTCAGCCGATTCATGAGCTCGCCCGCGTCGCCCACAAGTACGGCATCCCCATTGCCATCGATGCCGCCCAGCTCGCGCCGCATGTTCCGATCAACATGGCGGGCAGTGGCCCGGACGATCGCATCGACTTCCTGATGCTCAGCGCACATAAGATGTACGCACCCATGGGCGGGGGAGCGCTGATCGGGATACATGAATTCTTTGCAAACACCTGCCCCTCAGTGCGTGGGGGCGGAGCGGTAAAGGCGGTGGAACCGGACGCTGTCTTCTGGGCCGACCCACCGGAACGGGACGAAGCTGGCAGCCCCAATGTGCTCGGCGCGGTCTCCATGGCAGCTGCGATGGCGGAGCTGAAACGTATCGGCTGGGATGTGCTGGAGGAGGCCGAAAATCGCCTGACCAAACGTTTCATCAATGGTCTGCTGCAAATCGATGGTGCAATACTTTATGGACTTGGCACCGACAATCTGGATCGACGGTTGGGGGTGATAGCCTTCAACCTGGGAGACATCCCCCACGCAAAAGTCGCCGCTATCCTCGCTTATGAACATGGGATTGGTGTGAGGAACGGGTGTTTTTGCGCGCATCCCTTCGTGTTGTCGATGATGCAGGTTGGGGAAGTAGAAGCACGTGCCTACTCGGAACAGGTCCAACGCGGTAACAAATCCCTGATTCCGGGTGCGGTCCGGATCTCATTCGGATTGTATAACAGTGAGGCGGATGTTGATCGCGCGCTCGACGCCCTGGCCAGAATTGCTCGAGGTGATGTCGCATTGGAATATGAGGAAGAGACCGTCCATGGTGAATTTCATCCGGTGGGAGGTGCCACGGATTATGAGCGAATCCTCAGCGGCCTGAGTCCTGAGTCTTGAGAACAAACATGTATTGGGAAGCTTGCCACGGTGCCCCTGCGGGCTCTGCCAGCAGGGATGAACTAAAGGTGGTTGACGGGACATGCCCCTGTTACCGCCGCAGGCGATAACAGGGCTGATCCGCAAGTTATGGGGTGCGTGTCTGTTATCTCAGGACTCAAGACTCAGGTCTCGGGACAGTCGTTGGATAATCCCTGCGAACCGCAAAAAGACGCGGGTCACAGGGGCATGTTACAACGTTTCCATATTGGATTACTACAAACAGCGAACCCCGCAAATTGCGGGGTCCGGTGGTTTTGGATGACACGTAGCAAGCCAGTTTACTGCATCACCTGTCAAGACGTGTCATCCAACGTTTTTGCCTGGCGTAGACTGATGAATAGCGGTCAATAGTCGCCGAGTGCTTGACCATCCTCACTCCACGCGCAGGCCTATCCCTAATGATCAGTTCTTAACTGATCGGATTCGAATCTTGTCTCCCAATAAGCCGCTGTCGTACATGTCCACCACGCACAAGACAATGAGTGCTATACTTAATGCGAACATGTTGTCCTCCCGCCGAATCCAACAACCCTCAGACTGACAAATGCTATTAACTATAATAGTTATGATCACTGGGTATAACATCAGGAAGAATATCCCCCGAGCGCAATAGCTCTCGGAGGATAATATCAATCTGTGAGCATTATTATAAGAACGAGGTATAAAGAGGCTATAGCACGGGTTAGGTGTGGTTAGCGCATCAATAATGCAATATAGTGTGCTCCAGGCTGAGCAGACGTATCATAATCCGCTCAGCAAATCTCTCGCTTTTTGTTGCGCTTCTGCGTCGTGTTCATCTTTCAGAGGTAGCTCCAGAGCAGCTTCAATGTGCGCTCTGCCTTCGTCAATTTCGTCTTTATCGTTGATCAGGTGGTCTGCGAATTCAACATGAGCTTGAATCATGTTTCCCTTGGCGACAGTGAGTGCCTGGGTGAAGTAATATGCGATGGAATCTTCTGCCGCAAAGGAGAGTCCAGCCAAACGCCGGATGATGCCGGATTTTTCCATCAGGGTACGGTGAGTACGTCCCAGTATATAAGATGCAGCCGGCAATGAATCGCCCAGTGCGGCGGCTTGCAGGGCGTGGCGATAGGTGTCCTTTACCAGTCCGATGGCGGAGAAGGGGCCTCTCAGCAGTGCGACCCGTCCGCTGGCGGTGGCGATGCGCAGGTGAGCTTCGGGGTTGTCGGGTTCGTTTGCGAGGATACGTTCAGCCTCATCTATGGCGAGGAGAAAATGAGGTTCTGCTGCTTCCTGATCGCTCATGAGCTCGGCGAAGTCGATCCGTGAACGTGCGATGCGCCAGAGGGATTCGGAATCTGAGGTATCGGTGTACGTCTCCAGCACTTGGATCGCATCCAGGTGTCGCCAGCCGACGCTTAGCTCGTCCGCCGCTGCCAGCGGATCAACGGGGCCGAGGTTATCCATTATCTGGCTAGCGTCCTCATCGCTCATACGTGTTTTCGCTTCGACAGTACCTGTCAACAGAATCAGGACAATCGCCAGTAACGTCACCAGGTTCATTCTCATCATTGAGCGCATGGTTCACACCTTTCCGCCGTTAACCTTCGCCATCTCGCCGCTATAGAGGAAGCGCTTGATCTTCTTGGTGGATGTCTTTTGGAATTCCTCAGTCACCACACGGAAGGTCTTGATGTGCTTGTAATCAGCCAGGTCTTTCTGGAATTTGACAATCTCTTTCTTTATCAGAGTGTGAACATCATCCTCGTAGGGCTTTTTCTTCTTGTTCTCAAAATAGATGTCCATCTGTTCGTAATCGGGGAAAATCAGTGCGCCGACTTCATCACCCATTCCCTTTTCGCGGGGAACGCCCAGCACGAGGGTTTCGGCAATGAAATCACTATGGTTGAGGTAATGTTCGATCTCTTCGGGGTAGACATTCTTCCCGCCGTAGGTGACAAGCATGTTCTTCTTTCGGCCGGTGATCTGGAGGTATCCATCCTTGTCGATTATACCGAGGTCGCCGGTCAGGAACCAGCCGTCATCGGTAAATGTCTCAGCGGTGGCTTCATCGTTCTTATAGTAGCCCTTGAAAATGTTCGGACCTTTGAGACATACTTCGCCAATGCCCTGATCATTAATGTCGATGATCTTGCATTCCACGCCCGGAATCGTCGGGCCTACAGTGTGGTGCTTGATTTTCCAGGGGAGGTTGATGTGGGTTACGGGCGATGTTTCAGTCAGGCCATAACCCTGGAAGAGTTGCATGCCAAGAGTATTGAAGAAGATAGCGACTTTCGGATCCAACGGGCCACCTCCGCTGACAAAGTGCCTGATCTTGTCCAGACCCGCTTTTTGTCGCAGAGATCGGAACAGGGGTTTCGACAGATCCAGACCTACTTTTCCACCTGCTTTCACGACGGCTGATAACGTGTTGACCAGCTTGTCCTTGCCTGCCTGGCGCATTTTCCGCTGCATACCCTGCATCATCTTTTCGTAGAGGATTGGGACGCCAACCATGAAGGTGACCCCAGTGTTCTTGATGTCCTCCACAATTTCATTACTCTTGAGGCTACGGGCATAAGTGATACTACTCCCACAGTATAGTGGCAGAATAAATCCGCATGTCGCCTCGAAACTGTGGTGTACCGGCAGCACACTCAGGAATGTATCCTCTGTTCCAATATTTATCAGGCTGTATACGGCGGAGACATTAGTGATGATGTTTCTATGAGTCAGCATCACTCCTTTGCTGTGTCCGGTAGTGCCTGATGTATACAGGATAGCAGCTACCTCATCGAGATCGCGGTCTGGAAGTGCTGCATCACTATTCCCGCCTTCCTCGATCACTGTCCGGAGGTTTTTTACTCCGGGTGCGGTGGTAAGGTTGAAACAGACCGTGGTCTCGAGCGTTTTGATCGGTTCCATCTCATCGAGCATGCTGAGAAATTTCTCGCCGACGAACAAGATCTTTGAACCTGAATCTGAGATTATGTGACGGATGCCAGCAGGCGGCATCAGGCTGTCAACTGGGACACAAATCGCGCCAGCCGTTTGAATGCCAAGGTAACTGGTCGCCCAGTCGGGGCTGTTATTCCCCAATACCGCAACCCGGTCACCACTTTCAATTCCCTGACCAATCAGCCAGCGAGCAACAGCGAGCACTCGGTCGTGTAACTGGCTATAGGTACTTTCGCTATAGCCTTTCCCGTCCCAGATTCTCATGGCGGGACGGTCGCCAAAATCTTTGGCGCTCTATCGGGAGAGATCACTCAGTGGAAATATCCATCTTTCGGGGCGCTGCTGGTCTTTATCGGCCATGGTCTGTACCCTCCGCACCCGGCTCTGATCTCGGGTGCGCCCTCTCTCGTAGTCTGTAATATGCTTGAACAGGCTGGAATCAATGAAGTTGGTGCCGCAAGCCATCGTAAGCAAGTCACATTTTGGGAAATTATTACTGAATGCAGAGTCACCGCTCTCACCTTGTTTGAATTGACCAAATGCGATGACACACCAGTGGAGAAACAGGGATAGTGCCTGATCAACGATTGTATACCAGAACGTTCTACCTCAGCCTGATCTACAATTTCCTGATCGGAATGAATTTTACAAATTCAGCCGTAATGCCGTTGTATGTGCGGAAATTGGGAGGAACTGCCTCCACAGTCGGTCTGTTTATGGGTACCGCTGCAATCGCAGCAGTGGCGTTTCGCCCCCTCATCGGGACAGCGTTGGATCGTTACGGTTCGAAGCCTGTTCTGGTAGTGGGAGGACTGTTGATTTCGTTGCCTCCCCTGGGATATTGGGCTCTGTTGAACTCCGGAGAGATGGGCTATTGGGTGTACGCCCTTCGTGTTATACATGGTATTGGATTCGGAACACATTTCTCAGCATTCTTCTCTCTGGCGGCATCCACCTCCCCACCCAACCGTCGCAATGAGTCCCTGGCGATGTACGGCATATCCGGCTTGGCAGCGCATTTGATCGGCCCGTATCTGGGTGAGAGTATCCTTGGGTCTCATGGACTTCCAGGCTTCTTTCTGTTTATCTCGGTGTCCGGATTGATCGGTATGGTTGTTCTTTTCTTCATTCACACAAGAAATGGTCATGAGGCAAACGGTGGCAAATCGCTGTCGTTGATCAGCGTGATGAAGATGCTGTTTGCAACACCCCTGCGTCTGCCCTTCACCCTGGCTATACTGCTGAGCATCTGCTTTTCCTCCTCACAATACTTCCTCGCCCCCCTGGCGACCGATCGTGGCATCTCAAATTTCGGGCTGTACTTCACAGGTTATGCCGCAGCAGGTATCACCATCCGTTTAATCAGCCGCACCTGGGGTGATCGATTCGGGGTGCGACGAGTGATGATCCCTGCCTTCATCTTCTATGGCCTGGGAATGCTCACCATCTATTTCAGCCACAGCACAGCACTTCTGATCCTCGCTGGCACATTCAGCGGTCTCGCTCATGGGGTGGTGTTCCCCGCAGTGAACAGCCTCGGCTACGGTGCAGCTCCTCCTGAAGCGACTGGTAGCGCCATCGCATTGATGACAGGAATGTTTGATATGGGTAGTATCCTCACAGCCTTCCTGTTTGGGGCTGTTGCTGAGATGGCTGGCTATGAATCAGTGTTCATGCTGGCATCTGTGTGCGGTTTGCTGGCGGCGGTCCTGGCCCTGGTGTCAATTCTTAGACGATCCGAAGTGATTCAAATTCACTCATCCTAGACCATATCGACAAATAGAGAGCGCTCTCAGGCGAATATTGTTGATTATGGAGTAATTATTTCCCTTTTTGCTCTCAAAATATCGTATTTTCTCATAACGATTTGAACATGGAGAAATGGTGAGCAAAAGCAAGTCTGAACCAAACGTTGAGAAATCCCTGGGTCAGGACGGCAAGATCTTGATCGTCGAAGAGAGCAATTTACTCAGCCAAATGCTCAGCGGTTTGCTCGGTGCGGCTGGATACGAAGTTGTCACCTTGGATGATGCCGAAGAAGCCATTGCCAAGGTCGCGGAGATCAAACCTGATCTCATTTTCATCAACACTCGTATCCCAAAGGTAGACGGGATAATGGCAGCAAAAGTGATGCGCACCATGCTCTCGGATGCGGCTTTGCAGATCATTTTCATCGTTCGTCAGATAGACCTGATCGATTTCCGTGATATGTTCGAGGAGGGAATTGACGATTACATCACCCTGCCATTCAATCATGATGAACTGGTGGCTCGGGTGCGTCGAAAGTTCGACATCCGAAACGGGCTTGAAAAGGAGAAGGACCAGGTTCGTCTGGACACCATGTCACAACTGATGATTACTGTCGCGCATCACATCAATAACGCGATCACATCGCTATCAGCCCGTGCTCATATCACTGACAAGAACAATCCTGAGGATGTTCAAGTATTGGTCGAGTTGACCCGTAAGCAGACCAATCGCATCAAGAACGTTGTTGAATCCCTCGTAGAGATGGCACGCAATCATGAGGTGGACAGCACCCAGTATATCGAAGGTGGGTCACAGATGTTTGATATAGCCCGCCGTCTCGAGGACAAAGTCAATTAGTATGATTAGGTCATTATGAGATATGCCCCTGTGACCCGCGTCAGTTTGCGGTTCGCAGGGACAACAAGGCTACAGGGTGCTGTGCTGGCTGCTGGCTGCTGTAAACATGTACGTCTATAAACCTATTTTCCGCAGTCCGCAGCCCGCAGGCAAACGTTTACATATCCAACTCAATAGTCATGTAACGTTCTGCTGAGAAATCTACCAGCTTCGGAGTGATTTCAGCTCCCATAGTGTTTTGTATCAATATAACGGTAGGCTTGCTCTGTTCATCCTCATTCACTTTGGCCACCACACCCCTGTATCCGACGAAACTCTTTGAAGCGTTATCTTTTATCCGAACCGTCGTCCCGGCGGGGTAGCATTGAACCACTCTCACCAGGGCGTTTACAACGGCTTTGTTCCAGACTCCAGCTTCTCCATTCACCAGCTTGAGAATAGCCCTATCCGGAGGGTATGTCTCCCCATCGAATGTTCCAGAAATCAGGTTATCATAAACATTTGCCACGGCAAGGATTTCGGCGTAACGATGAATAAAGCCAGCATCTTTGCCGCGTTCCCTGGTCGGAGGTCTGCCGAAACCTTTTAATCCAGCTGGATAGCCACGACCATTATCCATTTCATGGTGTTGCATCACCACGGCTTGTTCAACATAGGCTTCAGGATCGCTGGCTTCGAGAATCATTTTGGAATAGATCGGATGTTCACGGATGATCATTTTCTCATCCGCTGTCATTTCATTTATCGGCTTATTCCTAAGCTCTTTGAACGCCATTTTACCGATATCATGTACTATTGCTGCAGATCCCAATATTTTCATTTCGCTGTAATCATAACGAAACTGGCGGCTGATAAGGATGGAGATAACCGTAGTATCAACGGCGTGTTCATAGTCCTGCCCATCAGTGGACTTCATCTGCAAGCCGCTGAACATCATTGCCTGACGTTCAACGATATCCTCAAGAACCTCACCGACGACCTTTTTGACGGCGGGCATATTCACAATTTTCTTCAGCTTTCGATTGTCTTCAAGCTGTTTCTTGATGTTTTCAGGAGCAAATTTCTCGAAAGCGAGATTCTTCTCCACTCCAGCGAAGGTATCCGCCATCTTCTGATTGGTAATCTCACGAACTGTACTGCTGATAACCTCTTCTGGATTAATATCCTTCGTTAACTCATTCATGACATACACGAAGCTGATGCCTTTGGAAAGCATCAGGTTGATCATATCTTCAGTCAGCTCATATCCGGAAGACAACAGGAGTTCAGACTTCTTGTTGAACAGCGACTTGCCAAGAACATCGCCGGGTTTGACTTTGTTAATGTTAACAATTTGCATGGGAAGGAGTGAATCGCCTCGTTGTGTTCAGTGAATATGAAAGGTCGATATTTTGAGAACTGGACGCAAACGGTAAGAGGGGGCGGAGAGATGGAATTGCGCCACGCAGGAGATATATAGTTGTTGTTGAAATCAAAGAGATGATTCCCCATCTTGAGTCTTGCCTGTGGCAAGGCGAAGGATCTTCACTAATACAAAACATGGGGATACTTTCATATGAAAGTATCCCCATTTGCTGTTACAACGATCTGCGAATCAAGGTCACTATGCAAGTGAGGAATGGGCTGAAAAGGCGATATTATCCGATATGCGTATCGATAGAGTCGACTATAATACAATATAATATGCTATTTGGGATTATTAGTGTAAGCCACTCCTAACTAATTCGAGTTGTTCTATAGCTAATTTTGTTTCATATTAATAATATCATGCGGATGTAATAGAGAGTCGAAGTAGCCAACACTCTCATATGGGGAATCCGCGAATCATGATGTGAAAGGAAACATCGATGAAGATCGGGAAGAAAAAATTGGGCGCTGCCATTCTAATGAGTCTGGCACTGGTTCTATGTCTACAGGGAATTGTGTATGCCTGCGTGCTTTTCGGGTATGTAGGTGAGGGAGGTGGGTGGGGTAGCGACCACACCGAATCATTCTATGCTGGAAGTCAAAATTTTAAGCGCCAGGCAGATGGCCTAGGTAGCACAATTCCAAGTACTGACGGATGGGGAACGTTTTACTATAACCTTGATGAGACTTCTCCCCGTTGGGCTTGGTACTATACTTCGGCTGGTTCTAGTTTCCCGCTAAATTCTTGGGGTCGTTTCCCCGATTTGGATCAAGAGGGTAATGAGGAGCAGGATGATATTGCAATAGGTATTATTCATGCCCGAGCGGCTGAAGGACCCCGCCCCAACAATATGTTCGATCCACACCCATTCATTTACGACCTGAACGGACGTGAGATCGCATTTGCTCATCATGGGTTTATTAACGCTAATGGCTGGCAGGATACAATCACCGAAGAGGTAATTGGACTTAACTATATGGCACTCCCTGTCTTTGATCGCGCATGCCTTGACGACGATGTATGGGAAGTTGTGGATTCAGAGTTTTATGGTGTTGCGATGATGAAAAACGTTCTCATTGCAGACAACTACCATAGTAGGTATGGATCTCTGGACACGGATTGGGCAGTAAACCGAACCCTGGCAAAGATTCAGGAAGAGATGCCTAATGGTTATACCAGCCTTAACTGCCTGCTTCAGGATACAAGTAGCATCTTTGCCGTGTGCCAAGTAACCGACAGTAATCATCGTCTCGCAGTTTTCCGATGGTGGGATGTCGACGTTAATCCAGCAGAACAAACTGACAACATCGCCATTATGAGTGCGCGAGATCCTTTAGTTGGTGCATTTGACTATTATGAATATGGTGATGATTACACTGGTCATGGATATTACGATCCTGCGTTCACGGTAGAGGATGAGCCAGATGGGTATTTAGAAGATGGAACGTATACGGTCGTCCATAGTGATGGTACCGTTGATACTCCGAGCGCTCTACGCGCATTTTCTGACACACCATATGTTCAAAACTACATACTCAACGAAGAAGAAGATGGCAACCAGTTCAATTCTTCTGTGGCGTACAGCAAGTATTCGGACGATGACAACTGGTATGAGTATGAGATGGGATCGGTGTACCAGTCAGATGGAAAGATCTATTTCCGTCCTCTGAACCAGATGGGATTATTTGAACAGGGCGAGATTGTAGTGTTTGACAGTGAGACCCGTGAATACTCAGATCCAGACCTCGCCTTCGATCCGACCACCAATGATGTGTATGTCGTAGCGCGTTCCGCTGCCTCTGCTACACCATCTGCCTTCAAGAAAATTGTGATGAAAATACTTGACTTCGACACATCAGTTGAAGGTCCAGCAGATTTTGAAGGGAATTTTGATAGTGCATCAACTCGCACCTGGAATCTCGGTGGTCTCGTCACTATTGAGACGGCAGATGATGAAGTTGGTCCGCCCTCAATTGATTTCGCAGATAATGGTAAAGCCGTTGTTGTATGGAGTGAACAAAAATGGCTTGATCACCACGAAGTCGCCGGTCGGATAGTCAGTGATGGTGGAACGGATGGGGATGTAGAGTACTTGCTCCCCGCTGTCCACAGAACTTACACTACACTATTCCCAGACATAGCTTATATTGGTACCGATGGTACCGATGAATGTTTTGCGGTAGTCTACAACATGAGTGAGGCACCGAATGGTACAAACGGTGTGTATCTCAACCTGATAGATATTGATTCCAATTCTGACCTCAGTAGCTACAAAACAGACCAGATCGAAAACATAGAAACCGACCCGGAAGACATTAAGCCCGTAGTATCAACAACATTTGGGGGTGTACCCACTTCTGATGATCCAATACCCACATACGTTCTTACTGATGAGGTACTGATTGCATATTGTAAAGGCACAAATGCTTTAATGACCGCACGTTTTTCTAATCCCTTAGATCATGGTAATTTGCAACAATTCCCATATTTGCAACTTTCAACTCTAACCTCACCTTACACTCTTTATCCCGACCTTGATATAGCAGGATACCCAGGTGAATTGGGTGTATATCATGGTGGAGAGTTCGAGGTTGTTGCCTGTGCCGTTGTTAGCGGTGATGACAAAGTTTTTGTGGTGAAGTATGGGGATCATGATACTGGTTATCAATCGTATACTGAAATCCCGACCGAAAACGGTGATGACCTGAAGCGTTACCCTTCAATCATTCGTATACCGATTCGCAAATTTGATTTTGAAGACGGCGAAGGGTTCGTTGAGGTTGATTCTGAGATGAAGCGTTTGATCACCTGGACCAGCAGTGGTGTTGATGATGGTGGTACCAGCGATCTTTGCGTTCTGGCGAACTTCTATCCTAACCACTTCGCTCCCCCTGCTGCAGCAGGACCGATGTCCCTGAATCCTGGCGATGAAGAGGTTGTAACAGCGGATGAGGTTCTGCCGTATCAATTCGCTCTGCATGCAGCGTACCCGAACCCGTTTAACCCGACTACCACGATTCGGTATGATGTGGCAGAGCTCGGTCAGATCAACATATCAGTCTATAATGTTATCGGTCAGGAAGTCGCGACCATTACGGACGTTGAACAGGCTGCGGGCAGTTATGCGGTGACATTTGATGCATCCAATTTGACCAGTGGTGTGTACTTCGTACAAATGGATGCTCCCGGCTTCAACGCTGTACAAAAGATCTTGCTGATGAAATAAGTCCTGAGTCTCGAGACCTGAGTCTTGAGAAACAGACAACATGTTACATCAACGGGGATACTTTCATCTGAAAGTATCCCCGTTTGCTCTTTAGCTCATCACTCACGGCTCACTAGCTCATCGCTGTTTTCCGCTATCCACCTTCTCTTGAAGCAACCTTACCGAAGAAGAGCTGCGCGAGCTTGTGAGTTTCCTCGTCCACCTCATGATGATGCTGCTCGAGGAATGCGGTGAGCTCATCTTCACTGACAGAGATCCCTTTCTCCTCCAGCACCATCTCGAGGAGGGTGAGCCGTTTCAGAAACACCTCGCACGCAGCAGCCAGCGGACCATGATGCCCGGTTGAGAAAAGTTGGTCCAGCACCTGAAACGAACGAGTCGTGCCGTACGCGTCGTCACCGAGTATATCAGCGAGAGGATCGTGCATCAATTGATTCCCAGAGCGTCTTTTGCAAAATCGCTCATCATGTTCATATTCCAGGGCGGTTCAAAGGTCACCTCGACCAGTACATCCTTAACTCCTTCGATACCGAGGGTAGCCTGTTCGACATCCTTGGCGATGGACTGACCCATCGGGCAACCCATGGAGGTCAGGGTCATAATCACGTGGGCTTCGTTCTTTTCGTCTACCTTAACATCGTAAATCAGTCCGAGATCGACGATGTTGAGATTCAATTCCGGGTCCATGACCGCGGTAAGTGCGTCGTAAATCACTTCTGAAGTTGGGTTAGCCATTCTGGAGCCTCATTGCATCTTGGGTTCGTTCACACTTTGCCACACTTTTTCAGCGAGTTGACTGAACAACTCACCAATGGGGCTATCTTGGGCTGCGACCGGCTTGCCTGCATCGGAACCTTCACGGATTTCCAGTTGCAGGGGAATCTCGCCGAGGAAGGGTACACGTTGACGTAACGCTTCCTTGCGGGCACCACCACTGGAGAAAATTTCGTATCGCTTGCCGGTATCTGGTGCGAGAAAGTAGCTCATGTTCTCGACCAATCCCAACACTGGGACACCGACCTTCTGGAACATGCCGATCCCCTTGCGGGCATCGATCAAAGCCAGTTCCTGCGGAGTTGTCACGATGACAGCACCAGTAAGTTTCACCTTTTGCGAGACTGTGAGCTGAATGTCTCCGGTCCCCGGTGGCATGTCGAGAACCAGAACATCAAGCTCGCCCCAATTTACGTCACGCATCAACTGCTCGACGGCACTGGACACCATCGGTCCACGCCAGACAAGTGGCGTGTCAGCGTCGACCAACACACCCATCGACATCGCCTTGACACCGTACGCTTCTATCGGCATGAGCTTGTTCTCACCATCAGCCGGTTCCGGTTCGTCACCAAGATTGAGAAGCATCTGGACAGATGGACCATAGATGTCAGCATCCATCAGGCCAACCTTCAGCCCGAGTTTCGTCAGTCCGATGGCTAGATTGGCGGCGATGGTCGATTTTCCCACGCCCCCCTTACCGGAGGCCACGGCTATTATATGCTTGACACCTGGCAACAGGTCGGGTGCATCGTTGGCTTCGCCCTCACCAGCATTCGCCTGCGGGTTGTGATGCTGGACTTTAATGTCCACTGCCTCAACACCAGCATCGCTAAGAGTCTTACCCACCTGCTCTGCGACCTTCTGACTAATAGTCTCATCTGAGGTGGAAAATTCGAGAGAAACCGTTACTTGTGGACCTTCGGCTTCAATACCTTTCACGATACCGAAACTCACGATGTCTCGACTGAATCCGGGATAAGTAATCCCTTTCAGCAGATCCTCAATCTCTTTTGCGGTAAACTGTTTGTTCGACATTGTACCCTGTTTTTGTTTATCCTGAACAAACGTAATCAGTTTATCCAGGGTCAGTTTTTGCACAGAGCATAAAAGGTAAGCTCCCGCGAGTTCGACTCAAAGCCGCCGCCTCTGCATGAAGAATGAAAGAGGCACCGATCAGATTTCTGAGACGGAAGTACCTGATAATAGAGTTCTGATGAGGGGTATTCTCTATTCCAATTTCAGCAAGCATCTCACGGTTGATATTTGTTACTTTAACTAGAATCATATCAATAAACAGGCGAAGGTCAACCCTGCCACTCAGATTTTATGAAACTTTTATAAAACGGGAGAGCCAGCTTGAGCATTGAATCCCGAGCGGCCGACAATTCTTCTCCTGGCAACATGAGATTGAGTGGTCTACATATCCTCGCCGTGGATGATGACAAACAGAACCGTTCTCTGCTCAGCCGTATTCTGAAATGGGCCGGAGCTGAAGTTGATTTGGCCATAAATGGCCGGAACGCTCTGGAAAAAATCGCCGCTGCCTCATACGATGTGATTGTTCTGGATGTGATGATGCCCGGGTGGGACGGGCATGAGACTTTGAAACGAATACGCGCAACTTCGGGAAATTCCCAAACCCCGATTCTCATGTTATCAGGCCAGGCGCAGGACGATCAGATGCTCAAAAACCAAGCTGAGGGAACGAATGAGTATCTTGCCAAACCCTTCAACCCCACTCAGCTGGTTGACAAGATCGTCAGGCTCGTTGACAGAAAGGAGTCGAATGCTTCCGACTCCTCAATGGATTTTGACAGTGAAATAGATGAACTACGGGTTGAGTTCATTCAGCATCACGAAAACATCGTCAAAGGTTACCTTGAAACGGTGCCGGATCACGACGCCTTACGTTTCTGGGCTCATCAATTCGCCGGTTCAGCAGGATCATTTGACTTTCTGGTGCTGACAGATCGTGCACGCGAAATTGAGAACGAACTCGATGGTGGCACCTCACCTGCTGAACTGACCTCAAAACTGGCTGACATTCTGAAACGAATCCATGAATTCCAAACAGGCGCCATGTAGATGGAAAGAAAACTCTCACATATCAGCGAAACATTATCCCTGGCAATCCTGAGTGGGTTAGTGATTATCGTGGCGATCGCGGTGGCTGTGGTGATGTTCGCGCCGAGCAACCTGGAAGCCGTATCCGCTGCCCTCACCGAAACCGCTGAAGAAATCCTCGCAGCAGTCAACACCTATCCTGAGCGCTCTCACCTGTTCTTGGAATCTACTTCGACCGATTCGCTGGCAATCATAACCGATTCCGCATCCGTCGCAATCAGTACAGGCCCATTTGATGGTTTACGCTTTGACCGTATCGGCTACTTCGACCCGTTGTCAGCCGATGCTCGCACGCTGTACACCGATATCGGACGTTTCACTCTGCAGGTTTCATCTGATGGAGAAGCATTTGGATTGACGGCGTACGGACCGGACGACATAATCCTTCGCTGGGAAGGTCAGGTAGAGGATCAGCCAGAAGAATAGATACACCATGCCCCAGACATTTATGTCTGGGATTGACCGAACCTGAATTATTGCGAAAATGCCCCTGTTACCGCCGCAGGCGATAACAGGGTTTATCCGCAAGTTGTGAATTACGTGCCTTTTCTCAGAACTTAGGACTCGAGACTCAGAACTACCTTGAATAATCCCTGCGAACCGCCAAAAAGACGGCGGGTCACAGGGGCATGTTTTTGATGAATCCAAAGGTTCAGTCGATTTGATGCCCGCGCAGGACGTTCCCGGCCCGGACTATCCGCGTTTGACGAGCAAACACGGGCCTGTCTATTATTACCTGTGCTATCTATCCGATGTCTCCATCCTTGTGCCACGAGGCTCACTGGACGAGCCACTATTCCCTTTGTACTTTGGGCGATGTCATCATAAGCCGATCCAGCATAAAACAGCGGGAAAAATCATGGCCAAGGTAGTCGAGTGCGTGCCCAACATTTCCGAGGGACGCGACCAGAACATTATCGATCAATGCACCAGCGCGGCTGCCACGGTAGATGGCTGCACCCTTCTCGATGTCGATCCCGGCGCGGATACCAACCGGACTGTAATCACCCTCGCCGGTGAACCGGAAGCGGTGCTGGAAGGCGCGTTCCAGCTGATTGCGATGAGCCACAAGCTGATAGACATGAGCAAGCAGACCGGTGCTCATCCACGCGCTGGCGCCACCGATGTCTGCCCGTTTGTTCCAGTTAGCGACATGACTATGGATGAATGTGTCGAACTGGCGAAACGGTTGGGCAAACGTGTCGGCGATGAGCTCGATGTGCCGGTGTATCTGTATGAGTTCGCAGCATCCCGACCGGAATGGGCCAATCTCGCTGTCGTGCGCAAAGGTGAATACGAAGCCCTGCCGCAAAAGATGTCAGACCCGGATTGGAAACCGGATTTCGGGCCCCATGAGTTCCGCCCCAAGTTCGGTGCGATGCACATCTCAGCACGTAAATTCCTCATCGCCTACAACATCAACCTGAACTCGACCTTCGCCCGATTGGCGAAAGACATCGCCCTGAAAATCCGTGAGCAGGGTTCATTGCTACGTGACGAGAAGCGGCAGATCGTGCGGAATGAAAAAGGTAAGGGCAAGAAGGTTCCCGGCCTGTTCAAAGCCTGCAAGGCAGCCGGTTGGTACCTGGCGGACTACCATGTCGCGCAGGTGACGATGAACCTCACCGATCCGGACGTTACCCTCGCGCATCACGTGTTCGAGAAAGTTCGTGAGCTGGCGCAGGAACAGGGCACACGGGTGACGGGTTCGGAGATCGTCGGCCTGGTCCCCTTGGAAGCGATGCTCGAGGCCGGACGCTACTATCTGAAGAAACAGAAACGCTCGCTGGCACTTCATGAACGTGAAATTATCCAGATCGCCATTCAGTCCATGGGGCTCAACGAGATCTCCGAGTTCGACATGGACAAAAAAATTGTCGAATACGCGATTCAGGAGGGCGATACCGCTCCCCTGGCAAATATGACCCTGATCGGTTTCAACGATGAGCTGGCATCCGAATCCCCCGCCCCCGGTGGCGGTTCGGTGGCAGCGCTGGTCGGATCATTAGCAGCTTCTCTGGCCGCAATGGTCGGAAACCTGACCCACGGCAAGTTCGAATATGAGGACGTTTGGGATGAGGTGGAAGCGTCCGGTATCAAAGGGCAGGAGCTCAAGGCGCGGTTGCTCCACGCCATTGACGCCGACACGTTCGCGTTTAACGCGGTCATGGCGGCCAACCGTCTACCGGACAAATCCGATGAACAGGCTGCCGTCAAATCCAAGGCGGTTGATGATGCCAACAAAACC
>CAJVXH010000065.1 GCA_913009835.1 uncultured bacterium | reverse complement strand
GGAATTACGCAGCACATCGGTGCCTATGAGATTGAACACAGTGGCCAGCCAATCACCTTCCTCGACACACCGGGTCATGAAGCGTTCACCGCTATGCGTGCCCGTGGTGCCCAGGTTACGGATATCGTGGTCATCGTCGTCGCAGCTGACGACCAGGTCATGCCTCAGACGATTGAAGCCATTGACCACGCCAAGGCCGCCGAAGTTCCGGTGGTGGTTGCGATTAACAAGATGGACAAAGCCGGCGCAAACGCGGAAAAAGTCCGTCAGCAACTAGCCGATCACGGCGTCCTTGTTGAAGCCTGGGGTGGTGAAGTCCAGGCTTCGGAGATTTCCGCCAAGAAAGGGACGAATCTTGAGGATCTTCTCGACAAGATTCTGATCGCAGCGGAAATTCTCGAGCTCACAGCTGTCCGTGAAACACCTGCCCGTGGTTTCGTTATTGAATCCCGGATGGAAAAGGGTCGCGGCACGGTCTGCACAGTCTTAATCCAACGTGGTGTATTGCAAGTTGGAAACGTGTTTGTGGCTGGTCCGAATTTCGGTCGTGTCCGCGCGATGTACGATGAACTTGGCAAGAAGCGTAAGGAAGTGTTCCCCGGTCAACCGATTCAGGTAACTGGCTTTGAGAACGCGCCTCACGTCGGTGACCAGCTGATCGTGTTTAAGGATGAACGCGAAGCTCGTGAGATCGCCTCCAAGCGTCAGGCGCAGCTGCGTGAGCAGGAAATGCGGATGCGTGAGGGCGGCGGTCGTAGCAATCTCCTCCAGTTCATCGAGGGCAAGGAAACAGCCGAACTCAACCTCATCATCAAGGGCGATGTTGATGGATCAGTTGAAGCCATCGCTGATAGCCTGATGCGTTTGTCTACTGATGAAGTCGAGGTAAAAATTCGTCACCGTGGCGTGGGCCCGATGACAGAATCCGACATCTTGCTTGCCAGTGCGTCTAACGCAATGATCATTGGATTTAACGTGCATCCTACCGCGAAAGCGCGTGAGATGGCGGTTATCCATGATGTTCCGACTGAAACCTATCGCATCATCTATGAGTTGATCGAAGAAGTGAAGAACATCATCATCGGTCTGCACAAAGTGGAGAAGGCCGAGAAGGTCATGGGCTATATCGAAGTACGTGACCTGTTCAAAATCTCACGTATCGGTACCATCGCCGGTTGTTATGTCACAGAAGGTAAGGTCGAACGGTCTAACCGTGTTCGCCTGCTACGTGATGAAGTCGAGATCTATGACGGCAATATCGAAACGCTTCGCCGTTTCAAGGATGATGTGAAGGAAGTCGCGCAGAACTTCGAATGCGGGGTTAAGATCGCGAACTACAATGACGTCAAGGTTGGCGACGTCATGCAGTTCTACAAGATAGTCGAGGTTGAACGTGAGATCATAGTCGGCTGATACAATCGCATGGGAATATACCCATGTGAGTGCGTCAAATGCTGACCGGGAGATCTCGTGGCAGCTATTGGATTACTTGAAGTAGAGTTCATCTTGCCCACTTCGCAGTCGTTGAAGGATAAGCGGCGAGTGTTACGATCTATTAAGGATCACCTCGCGGGCAAGTTCAATGTGTCGGTAGCTGAAGTCGGTTACCAGGAGAAGTTGGGACGCTGCCAGTTGGCCGTTGTCAGTATAGCTGCCGAGCGATTGGTGGTTGAAAAGCGGCTGAGAGAGGTTGAAGACCGTATCGAGTCACATACAGAAATTTCGGTCATTGACCGGCAGGTGCAGTGGTTATGAAACATCCGAAGACAAAACGCGCCCGACGTGTGGGCGTTGAGATACAGAAGATACTTGCAGACCGAATCCGTGAGCTGATACGGGCGAAGTTTTCAGATGTCATAGTTTCGGTTCCCGAAGTACGACTCAGTGATGATCTGGGCACCGCTGAAATCTACGTTTCAGTGTTCGGCATTGACGATCCGAAACCCGTTCACCTTGAGATAAAGAGAAACATCAAGCAGATGCGGTCAGAGGTGGCTGCCGCGCTGCGGATAAGAAAGCTACCTGAATTTCGCTTTGTCTGGGACGACACCATGGAGCGTGCTGACCGGATCGAGAAGTTGCTAATCCAACTGAACGACCCTCCCCCTCCCCACACTGAGGATCCTAGTGACCCTGCATGATGTGGTTGATGCGTTGAACGCTCACCAGCGTTTTCTCGTGACGACCCATCAGAATCCGGACGGCGACGCCGTGGGATCATTGCTCGCAATGGCTCACCTGTTGCGCGCTGAGCTGGACAAGTATGTGGTCGCGGTTCTCCCTGACCCGGTGGCAAAGCGCTACCGGTTTCTGCCGGGATTGAACACCCTCGTTCTGCCCAGGATTGCTGGCAAACAGGGTCCCTTTGACGCTCTCGTCACCCTGGATGTCAGTTCTCCAACGCGCATCGGTGGCGTGAACGATCTGATCAAACCGGGCATGACCCGGATCAATATCGATCATCACGTGACCAACCCGCGCAGCGACGATGTGTGTTGGGTGAACACTGAAGCCTCGGCGACATCCGAGATGGTAGTGGATATCTACAGAGAATTAGGTGCCATTCCGACCCCGGATGTAGCAACCGCTCTTTACACTGGAATACTTACTGATACCGGGCAATTTGCCTTTCCCAGCACAACAGCGAAAACATTGCATGCCGCCGCCGAACTGGTCGAACAAGGCGCAGCTCATGAACAGGTCGCCCTGGAAACGTATCGGAAGACTGAAGCTAAGAACGTTCGCGCGCTGGGCCAGGTTATTTCGCGGATGCAGCTTTTTGATGACGACAGTTTCGCCATCTCCTGGGTCTCACATGATGAATTGGATGTTGACCATGAAGGTTTTGTCAACACCATGCTCGACATTGACACTGTTGAAATCGCAGCCTTAATACGCCCATTGGATTCCGGGCAGTGGAAGTTGTCGATGCGTAGCGCCGGGATGGTGGATGTGGCTGAGCTGGCCAAAAATGTCGCAGGTGGTGGTCATCCTCTGGCAGCCGGGGGAACACTGAAGGCTGCTGACATTAATTCAGCGCTAGCGTCAGTTACTGAGATGTGTCTGAAAGCATTGACCAGCGCACGTGGGTGATGCTGGCGTGAATAATCCGCGTGGGATCATCCCGTTGCCCGATGGCGGTGCCTGGATCCTGATTGACAAGCCTGCTGGAAGGACGTCGTTTGATGTTGTGGCCATTGTCAGGCGCATCATCGGCGAGAAAAAGGTGGGACATGCGGGAACCTTGGACCCGATGGCGACCGGTCTGTTGGTAATCGGCTATGGCAAAGCGACCAAACTGCTTACCGGTGCTCTGGCGGGCGGGAAAACCTATGAAGCGACGGTGAAGTTGGGGCTTTCGTCGCCGACGCACGACACGGATAGTAAGCAGATTGAAACAGTTGAAATGCAGTCCTTTGAAATAGACCAGATAGCTTCAGCCCTCGAGCAAATTGCAGCTCAGCAGAAACAGACTCCGCCGTTGGTTTCTGCCATCAAGATCAAGGGACAACCGATGCACAAGGTTGCCCGGCAGGGCTGGTGGCTGCCCCGTGACGCTCGGGCTGTCGAACTGAATGAATTAACCTTGCTCAGTTTTGATGCTGAGCAGAACAGTCTGAAGATTCGTGTCTCCGGTGGTGGGGGCACCTATGTGCGGGCAATCGCCCGTGACTTGGGCACCATTCTTGGAGTACCGGTAGCATTAACGGAACTTCGTCGCACGGAAGCCGGGAAATACAGCGTAGAACAAGCCGTCACGCTGGAGGAGTTACACCAGCGATGGGGAGAATTTCAGCAGAAAAATGGCATTGATTCGGACGAAGTAACAGGATGATCGTCACTGATATGGAAGTTTACCGCTACGGACAAGAGACAATTCCGCGAATTGCTGATGCGACCGTAACGATTGGCATATTCGACGGTGTCCACCTCGGCCATCATCACCTCCTGAATGAGGTGCTGAAAGGACCACATCCGACGGTTGTGACATTTGATCCTCACCCCCGTCATGTGTTGACGAAGGGGCTTCAGCGACTTAAGATCCTGACCCCTGTTGAGGAGAAACTGCGCAAACTCGCGGAATTGGGCATCGAACGTACTATCATCATCCCCTTCAACCGGGATGTAGCTGATTTGAACGCCGAATCGTTCCTCAGGGACATTCTGGTCAATTCGGTAGGCATGGCAACACTGGTGGTTGGTTTTAATCACTCATTCGGGCGAAACCGTGAGGGTAACATAGATTTCATGCGTGCCCATGAGAAGGTGTATGGATATAAACTGATCGTTATGGAAGCGCATGAGCAGGATGCGCTGGCAGTTTCCAGTACCCGAATACGCAGTTCACTGGAAACGGGTAAACTGGATGACGCCACCCGATTCCTTGGTGATAATTATCGGACGAAGGCAAAGGTTGTTTCGGGTGAGGGACGGGGACGCGATCTCGGTTATCCGACCGCAAATCTCGAGTTTTTCGATTGCGACCAGCTTCAACCCGCTGAGGGAGTTTATGCAGTCAGGGTACGTTTGGATAATCAGAGCTGGCTCAACGGCGTAGCCTCAATCGGACGTAAGGAAACATTTGGCGACTACTACGATGTGACCGTTGAAGTTCACATTTTCGATCAAAAGCTGGACCTGTACGATCAGGTTGTCTGGGTGGAGTGGATTGAGTTCTTGCGTGAACAGAAAGCGTTCGGATCGGTTGAGGATTTAATCGATCAGATGGATGAAGACTCCCGGCGCGCTCGCATGATATTGAAGAATCTTGAAGGTTCAACGAAGACATAAAAGTAACTAAACCATAGATATTCGGAGAAGGAGAAGAAAATGCCTTTGACAAAGGAACTAAAGGCAGAGATCATCGAGAAGTTTGGACGTGACAAAGATGATACCGGTCGTACCGAAGTACAGGTGGCTCTGATGACAGAGCGTATCCGTGAATTGACCGAACATTTTCGCAGTCACAAGAAGGATCATCACAGCCGTCGTGGTTTGTTGATGATTGTAGGTAAACGTCAACGTTTGTTGCGTTACCTCAAGGAGCAGGACGTCGAGCGTTATCGAACGCTGATCAAGGAATTGGGAATTCGCCGGTAAAACCCCGTCAGTCCAAAATCGGACGGGCATTCCGGCCAAGGAGGAAACATGGTATTTAAAAGAGAAATTGAACTTGGTGGTAGGACTCTATCAGTCGAAGTTGGCAAGGTCGCCAAGCAATCAGACGGTGCTGCCTGGGTGCAGTATGGAGATACCGTCGTACTAGCGGCAGTGAACTCGCGGAGAGAGGTTGGAAACAACACCGATTTCTTCCCTCTCACGGTAGATTATCGTGAACGGAAGTATGCTGGCGGAAAGATTCCCGGCGGCTTTTTCAAGCGTGAGTCACGTCCTCACGACAAAGAGACATTGATCGCCCGCATGATAGATCGTCCCCTGCGACCATTGTTCGCAAAGGGCTACTATCATGAGACACAGATCCTGCTACAGGTTTATTCGCATGACCAGGAAAACGAAGGCGATGTCCTGGCTCAGATCGGTGCGACGATTGCGCTGCTGACCTCAGACATTCCGTTTGAAACTCCAGTAACCAGCGTTCGTGTGGGGCGTATTGACGGGAAGTTTGTTATCAACCCGACCATCTCTCAACTCGAAGAGAGCGATCTGGAGATTCTGGTCGCGGGCACCGAAGACGCGATTGCGATGGTTGAGGGTGAGGGCAAGGAAATTAGCGAAGAGGTATTCCTCGAAGCACTCGATTTCGCGCATACCGAGATCAAGCGGTTGGTAGAGTTCATGAAGGAGTTCCAAGCGGAGCTCGGCAAGCCGACCCGTGAGTTTGAACCGGTTGTGACTACTGAAGATGTTGCTGCAAAGGTCAAGGAGCTGGTCGGTGATCGTGTCAATGGTTTGATCACGATTGCGGACAAGAGCGAGCGTAAAGCTCAGCAGAAGGTGATCAAGACAGAGATCCGCGAAGCTATGGCGGAAGAGTTCCCGGATCAGGAGAAGCAGATCGGTTGGGCGCTTGAAGACCTGGTCAAGGATGCGATGCGCAGCAAGGTAATGTCGGACAAGATCCGCATTGATGGTCGTAAACCAGATGAGATCCGCCCGATCAGTGTAGAGACAGGCATTCTTCCACGCTCGCACGGTTCTTCCCTGTTCACCCGTGGACAGACCCAGGCTTTGGGTTCATGTACACTCGGTACCAAGATCGACGAGCAGAAAATTGACGGACTCGAAGGCGAGTATTGGAAGACCTTCATGCTGCATTACAACTTCCCACCCTTCTGTACTGGTGAAGTCAAGCGCATGATGGGTGCCTCACGTCGCGAACTCGGTCATGGTCATCTCGCTGAACGCGCTCTCAAGAGCACGTTGCCGGCCTGGGAAGATTTCCCCTACACGGTTCGTATCGTGAGCGAAGTTCTCGAATCCAACGGCTCGTCCTCTATGGCGAGTGTCTGCGCGGGTTCGTTGGCGTTGATGGACTGCGGTGTTCCGGTGAAAAAGGCTGTTGCTGGTATCGCGATGGGCCTGATCAAGGACGGTGATGATTTCGTGATTCTCAGCGACATCCTCGGTGACGAAGACGCGTTGGGCGACATGGACTTCAAGGTTACCGGTACTCAGGAAGGCATCACTGCATTCCAGATGGACATCAAGATTGCTGGCATCTCGAAAGAGATCATGGGCAAGGCGTTGCAACAAGCTCAAGCTGGCCGCAAGCATATCCTCGGGATCATGGATTCCGTCATCTCGGAACCACGTGCAGAGCTTTCCAAGTATGCTCCGACGATACTCAACCTGACAATCGATCCTGAATACATCGGCATGATCATTGGGCCTGGTGGCAAAATGATTCGTTCGTTGCAAACGGATTACGGTGTCAACATTGAGATCGATGATGAGGGAATAATCAGCATTTCCTCCACCTCCCGTGATGCCGCTGAAGCTGTGAAGGACATCATTCGCAACATGACTCGTGAACCTGAAATCGGTGAAGAGTTCGATGCGAAGGTGGTCAAGGTCGTGGACTTCGGCGTGTTTGTCGAGTTGTACCCGGGCAAAGAGGGATTGGTTCACGTTTCCGAGCTCGAGTGGCGTCGTGTCGAGAAGGTCACTGACGTGGTCAACATGGGCGACACCGTCCGTGTCAAGCTGGTCAGTAAAACTGCTGAAGGTAAGCTGGACCTGTCCCGCAAGGCACTTCTTCCCAAGCCGGAAGGTTATGTTGATCCTCCGAAGCGTAGCCCGCGCACCGGTGGCGGTGGGAACCGTGGCGGCGGCAATCGTGGTCGCAGCGGTGGTGGTCCCCGTCGGTAGATCATAAGTGTAGTATTTCTCAGCGGCAGGCGTTTTCAACGTCTGCCGTTTTCTCTATTACACCTCTCCATCTCAGATCATTGTTGTGAGTCAGAGCACATCATGCGGACACCTCAGAGCATTAATTATCTTGTTACCTAATTGTCTGGCATGGTTGTGAAAACGTGTGATCGGATTAGTGACAGAATTCAACTGGCCTGATGGAGTGTTTGGGATGAAATGGACAGTACTGGCAACATTCTTCGCCTTTAGTCTGATCTTGTTGGTGATGGGTTGCGGGGAGACAGACACCGGGGACCGACGCGTTGACATGAAGATGTGGTACTACAATCCACCTCAAGCTTCCAATGAGCTCCCGGGCGACATGGAAACAGAAATCCTGGTGTTCGCCGATGAACACTGGCATGGAGCTTACGGCGACAGTTATAATCCCATCGATAATGCGAAAGTCTATTTCAATGATAACCGTGTTCCATATGTAGCTTCACGTCGAGGCTACCATGAATACAATCAGCAGTTTGCCCCAAACGACGAGTTTGAGTTGAAAGTGGTGCTCGATGGTCGTGATAACCACATCTTCAGTGATGTAATCCCTGACATCGTGATCGGTGGGCTGCCTGACAATCGCGACACCACGATGACGACGAGCGACACCCTGAATATTGGCTGGACTCAGTTCGGAGACCAGGATGGTCATCTGTCTATCATTTACGGCGATGAAACCATAGAAACCTTATCCGGTCGGCATAGGATTATCTGGTCACCGAAGAACTCCTATCGTGGCAAACGTTACCAGTTGGAATTCCGCTTCAGTTATGTATTCCCGTCTGATGATCCTTTCAACACCATTGAATATCAGTATGTTGCAGCTCATTTAGTTGATGTTGAATGATATTTCAATCTGTAATCTTCTTCCCCGTTGAGTGTATTGACTCGGCGGGGATTTTTATTGTCAGGAACTTTTCTTCTGCAGAAGTGTGTGCTCGATACCTCCAGTACGATGAGTATTCAGCGACCATACATACCAGTTTCTCGTTATCATTACCTAAACTATTCATTCACAACAAACGAAATGGAAATACATGGATAACTTCCGTAAAACGACTCTGGACAATGGTGTCCGTGTCATCACCGAGCATATCGATCATGTCCGCAGCGCGGCGATCGGATTCTGGTTCGAGACGGGTTCGCGTGACGAAAACCCTGATGAGCGTGGAATATCACATTTCCTGGAACATATGCTTTTCAAGGGTACCGGCAAACGTTCAGCGCTACAGATCGCCCGTGAGATTGAGCAGGTTGGCGGTCATCTGAACGCTTTCACCAGCAAGGAATTGACCGTTTATCACGCCTCCATGCTCAACGATTTTCTCCCCCTGGCGGTGGACACACTGGCCGACATGGCTTCTCATTCCCAGTTTGCGGACAAGATGATTGAACGTGAACAAGGTGTGGTTCTAGAGGAAATTTCCGGGAGCGAGGACTCGCCGGAAGACGTTGTCCACGAGGATTTCAGCCATCTGCTGTACGGCAAGCATCCACTCGGCAGCCCGATTCTGGGGACACGGGACTCGGTGTCATCATTTACCCGTGATGATGTATTGAACTACTGGTCACGTCGCTACAAACCTGAAAACATGCTCATATCTGCCGCTGGAGCGGTGGATCATGATAAGGTCGTCAAACTCGTTGAACGGAAGTTGAACTTGCCGTCAGAAGCTGTCAAGCGCAGCAAACGCAAGCTGCCGAAGGTGCGAAAGGATACGCGTCACGAACGCCGTAAACCGATTGTTCAGGCCCACCTCACCATCGGCGGTGAGGGTCTGTCATATGCTTCTGAGGAACGTTACCCCTTTTTCGTTATGAACACGGTTTTGGGTGGTGGAATGAGTTCGCGGTTGTTTCAGCGTCTCCGTGAACGATCTGGTCTGGCCTATTCGGTCTATCCATTCCATGAGGCGTATCACGATTCAGGGCTATACGGGGTTTATGTGGGGTTGGAAGAGAAGCAGGTGAAGCGTGCGGAGAAGATGATCCGTGAGGAGCTGCAGAAGTTGATCAACAAACCGATCAGCAAGGCTTCTTTGAAACGCGCTAAAGATCAGCTCAAAGGCGGGTTGACACTCGGCCTGGAGAGTTCTGCGGCCCGGATGCATCGTCTGGCCCGGATGGATATTTACCTCAAACGCTTCGTATCACTGGATGAGCTGCTCGAGGGAATCGATTCGGTATCGATTGAGGGTGTTCAGGAGGTGTCGCGTACGCTGTTTGACAAGGAGTTGATTGTCGCGACAGTTCTACCTGATGGATCGGTTCCGCAGATGGGTTGATTAGTAAATGAGTAGTAATCCAGGAGTTCAATACTTGCCACGGACTTCAGTCCGTAGTAGGTGAAGTTGTTGTGTTTTCCTCAATTAAACCAGGGACAGACGGTATATTATACGCACTAATTTTCACACATAACTACCGTCTGTCCCTGGTTTATTTCTCACATCACCATCCCATCTTGCGAACGATAACTTCTCGCTCTTCGTCGATGAGGATGTAATACCACCAGAGAACGGGCAGGAAGAGCATAATTCCGATACGCAGCCACATCCCACCGATACCGTCGAACGGTTGCGCCAGCCCATAGAACGCTCCCACACTCACCGCAATTCGGATAACTCGCTGCCATTCATACGGTACCTGATACTTGCGACGGATGTAGAGGAACAGGATGCTAGTCATTATTACATAGGAGACCACCGTCAGCCAGGCACTCGCCATGTAGCCGTAGATCGGGATGAGCAGACCGTTCCCCACAACGTTAACAATTGCGGCAACCCCGATTGCCAGAGGGATGATCTTGGTTTTCTTCTCGATGTAGACACCGACCATCAGGTTGGCATATATGCCGTTGAAAACGTGCGCCAGCATCACGATGGGTATGATCTGGAATCCGGCCCAATATGCTGAGTCGATCAGATGGCCCATGCCACCATCCTCGCCGAGGCCCGGAATGGGAATCTTGAGCAGCGTGGTCAGGAAGAACGCACACCCTATCCAGACCCAGCCGGTGAACAGCAGGTAGTAGGTTAACACTCGGGCGAAGAGGGGTTTGGCATCCGAATCATTGGCAGTTCTCATGAAGAAGGGTTGCCAGGCATAGCGGAAAGCTTGCGCGATCATACCCATCAGCATCGCAACCCGGTATCCGGCGGAATAGATCCCGGCATCTTCAAGTCCGAGGTAGTGTTCAATCCATCTCCGGTCGCTGAATTCGACGGCGATCATGAACAATTGGCTCGGCAGGTTGGGCAGGCCAAATTCCAGCCATTCCTTTATCATTGGCCATGACCAACCGAGCACGATCTCTTTCCTGGCCATGATGAGCAGCGCGATCAACACTCCCAGCGACGCGCCGAGAAACGCCCAGAAAGCTCCCATCACGCCCCATCCGAAACCGCCCACGAACAGAACGTTGAGCCCAATGTTAACAGCGACATTCAACGCTCGAATGGTTGAGAAAGCGGCGGCTCGGTTACGTATCCTCAGCCAGTTGTATATGTGAACGCCGAGGGTGTCGATGAGCAGAATGAACCCGGCCAGACGGGTGATGTCCGCACCGAGCTGCCCCGACTTCGAGACGTACATGTCAGAGATCACCGGGGCGAAGAACAGCAGTGCCAGGGTGATCGGCCCACCGACGAGTAGAGTATGTAGCAGCATCGAACCGAGGTGGCGTCTCTGGGCGGAAGGATCAGCGTCGGTGGAATAGCGCAGGTACGCGATGTCCATACCGTGTATGTACATCGGTTGCAGAAATGTCACCAGCAGCATGAACAGGGCGTAAATGCCGTACTCACTGGGGGTCATCAGGTGGGAGTAATACGGCAGGAGCAGGAAGTTGACCATCCGGGCGGCAATTGTGCCCAGGCCGTATATGACCGACTCTTTCAGGAGTTGTCTGATTTTAGCGAACATGGTGATGAAGGTAGGGATGTGTTGTCAGGTTTGCCATTGATCTATCTCGATAATGGGGTCGCTACTGACTACCACAACTCCTCGATGTTAACTGTTGCACTCACAACGAAACTGTTTATCTGATAATTCACCGCGGCTCTGGGGAGAGACTCAGGTATTTCTCTGTTGTTCATCCATGAACTCCGTTGTGCAAATTCGACCTTCTCATAGGCTATATCAAGTTGTGCCCAGTTGATCTGCACTCCCAACCCTATGCTCAGCGCTTCCCCAAGTACTTGGCTTCCATCCTCATTCAGAAATGGAGTGCCGAAAGTGCGATATCCCATTCTGATCGGCAGAACCAACTCTTGAAGCTGGAGCAGGTATTCACTTCCAAAGCGGAAATTGTGAGAATCCTCAGCGTATCCGTACTCAACAGGAAAAACTTCATCAGGAGGGGAAGTGTTCGGTTGTGTGCGATCAAATGCGTATTCGTAATCGACTGCAAATGTTGTTCTATTGTTGAACACCCAACTCAAACCGATAGAAGTCATGATCGGCATGCCGATATTCCTATTTTCATAGAGGGAAATCGAACCAACGTAGAGAATTGGAACTTTCCCATCTACCTTGAGATCGAATCCACTCTTCATGGAGGCACCTAAATATACTTTATGCTGCTGATAGTACTCCAGCAATGTTACTAAGACTCCAATAGTGGAATTGAACCCACTGTGTTCGTTCTCGGCAGCTGTGTAAATCGATCCAGAGCCGTTATCCAGTTCCCGCTTCATTCCTCCAGTCCAGATATTCGCTGCCATACCAATGCGAATCCGATCATTCATCCTGATTGCCAGCGTCGGTGAAAACACATCGATCCCACCAGACCATCCTGAAGCATAGATCACGGGTTCTATTGGGTGAGAGTGTGAGATGCCAAGGCAAATACGGTTGTTCTGGAAAGACAGTGGTACAACCACAGATGCGAGGTGAGCCATAATGTGACTACCCTCAGTCAGACCCTGATATGACCCCACTGGCCAATCCTTAGCCTCATATCGGCGAAGTCCTGACAGAGTGAATTCGACGGTTTCATCCATCCCCATCAGCGCGGGGTTGTAATAGATGGCCTCTCCCCCGCGTGCTGAGGCGATACCAGTTCCTCCCATGCCGATTGATCGAGCGCCCACCGGGATGTAGTCGTAATACTGAGCGATACAGAAAACCGGAAGCAACGCCATCAGCGCGATTCCGGCGACAAGATGTTTCCAGTTCATGATGATGTTCAATTTGTATTTCCCCCAGCAAGTGTTTTCAACCGTTACAGGAAGATAATGCTATTGAGATTGCGTCGCCATTGCATCCGCACGTTTTTCCGACGGATTTGCGAAGTACTTGGCCACATCTGGTTATCCAGCTAGCTCAGCCAATGATATGCCCCTGTGACCCGCCGTTTTTTTGGCGGTTCGCAGGGATTATCCGGCTACAGTCCTGTAGTCTTGAGAAAACAGACACGTATTGTTAGACTTGGGGATTAACCCTGTTATGACCTTCGATCGTAACAGGGGCATATTCATCGTACGGATCAACCACGACATGAATGTCGTGGGATCGCATCCAGTCAAATCTCATCCCCGACAGTCAGGGCGCGGATAAAATTCGTTGTGCCCGCCTTCTCCACTGGCAAACCGCCACTCAGCAACACTCGATCCCCGTTGGTGATGTACCCCGCATCCAGAGCGTTCTGTATCACACACTCCGAGGTTTTCTTCAAACCCAATTCGGGATCAACTATCATTGGGAAAACACTCTGGTAGAATACCATACGACGAGCTAGCGTATCATTCAGCGTGCCGACCAGTATCGGAACTCCCATCCTTTGGCGACTCAAACGCAAGGCGGTAGACCCGCTGCTGATGGGGGCGAGAATGGCTTTCGCTTCCAATTCATCGGCGAGTTGCTTGACTGCACGTGAGACGGCACTGTCCACACTCTCGTCAATCCTCTCCATTGAAGGAAATTTCACCGATGGTTCAGTGGCAGTCAGTATCCTGCGCATGGTCTCAACTACGGTGGACGGGTGCCGTCCTATGGCCGTCTCTCCGGAGAGCATTACCGCATCGGTTCCATCGTAGACAGCGTTGGCAACGTCGGTGGCTTCGGCACGTGTCGGGCGAGCGGCTTGGGTCATTGATTCCAGCATCTGGGTTGCGGTGATTACGAAGCGTCGTTGTTCTCTGGCCAACTGGATGAGGTATTTCTGGATGACGGGGACACGTTCGATGGGCAGGGTTATTCCGAGGTCGCCACGGGCAACCATCACCCCATCAGATTGCTCTATAATCTCCAGAATATTTTCTACCGCTTTCGGCGTCTCAATTTTGGCAATGAGGAGTGGACCATCTCCTTTGCGTTGAATAAACCGTCGCACCTCAATCAGGTCTTCCGGTCCCTGTACAAACGACAACGCGATCGCATCAACTCCGAGTTCCAGTCCGAATGCGATGTGATCCCAGTCCTCGTCGGTAACAGCGCCGAGTTCGAGATCGGTATCAGGAAAGTTGAGACCCTGCCGCGAGCGAATCTCGCCTGAGTTACCAACTGTGGTCAGTATGGAATCATCAGAGACACTGACAACATTCAGTTCCATATTTCCATCACCGAGCAATACTCGTTCGCCGGGTTTAATGGAACTGTGCCACCCCTCCCTCTCAAAGCCAACTCCTGATGAGTCACCCTTGTTATCAGTACCCACCCACAGGGTGAACTCCTGGCCTTCGCTCACCGACACCGTCTCTTCCGCAAACTCTCCGATGCGCAATTTCGGACCGGGAATATCCTGCAAGATGGCGGTAATTTTCCCTTCGAGGGCTGAGATACGGCGAATTCGTTCTACCGATGCGGCGTGCTGTTCGTATGTTCCATGACTGAAGTTCAGTCTGAAGATGTTTGTGCCCGCTTGAATCAGTGTCAGCACACCATCATCGCTGTCAGATGCCGGTCCGAGAGTGGCGATAATCCGCGTTAAATGGTGCGATGCTGTGGAACCGCGAGTGTCGGTATTCATCTGAGTCTCTCTTGCTGAGTGGTCCCGGCGTTGACTACAATCGGTAAGTGCTGATCCGTTTATTTGAGTATGTTACAGTTGCGACCTGATTCCAAATCGTTCAACTGCATTTGATTAACGTTTTCCAGTGTTTCTTGATGATGTCCAACCCATTCGGGAGAAGATGATGAAGCATGGATCCCGCGTTCTCGTCCTGTTGCTTTTGACGATGGTGTTCGCTGCCTGTTCAACTGGACTGCATAGCATCCCGAAACCGCTGTATATCGATAATGTTCCGATGTCGGATTCGTTGAAGGAATATAGCACCTTCACCTTCAGGACTGGCGATGCCAAGGGAAGCGCGATCATACAGGGTACCATGGAACGTTACCTGCAAACCATGCTGGAATCGAAAGGGTATCGACGGACAGAGGATCATCCTGACATTTTCATCTCCATCGACTGGGAATCTGAATTGCAGCCATATTTTCGCTCCATGCCCGGGATGTTCAAACCCTCAGATGACCATTCACCCTATTCATATTGGTCATCAGCTGATGAGTCATTTGAACATTATTACAGTCACTCGTTCAAGATCAAACTGTGGAAGTTGGATTGGGAAGAACCAGTTTGGACATATGAGGTCAAATCCGCCTGTGAGATACAGGATTTCCGTCTTTCAGCTCCGAGCCTGCTGAAGAACTTCATGCTCTACGTCCCGACCATCGCGACCAGTGTCCGTGAGGGAGGGTTGGTTGAGGAAGATGATTTCCTGGCCTATGTCAATTATAATGTCGCTAATCGTGACTGGGCTTTGCCCGGTCTGAATACCTATGTAACCTTCACCGAACACTATGGCCGACTCTTTGATGGACGATCATTCCGTGATGAGATCGCCAGCCCTGAGTTGATCTGGATGTATGTGGATCTGCTGAACAATGGCGTTCATTATCGGGTGGTAGGTGATGAACTTGAGCTGGCTGGTCATTATGATGTGGATGGCCGGGATTATTATGTAACGGTGAAGGCGAAATACGATGGCGAGCGTTTCCGTGTAACTGAAGCCCGTCCCCTCGGACCATCTGCGTTTAACGCTCTCCGTGATGATATTGTCGTGTATTCGCAAGCGCTGGAAAAGGATCATAATGTGTTCCTTAATGCGAAGCAGCCGTTCGGCGCAAAAGTTGTGGAATGGGATGGAGTGCCGAATCCCTTTAATCCTTATCCGCTCGATCCAAATGACATGTCGGATGCTGAGGAAGCAGGTGTCATCTTTGGGGATCAGGAATAGACTGGCCACAGGCTGTAGGAAAAGACAGAAAAGAAAAAGATGGACTATGGGAGATATTCTTTCCTATAGCCTGCTTTTCCTATAGCCTCTAGCCTAAACAGGGGACATTTCTAATGAAATGTCCCCCTGTTCATTGTGGTAAATTATTTTGAATGGCTGAATGAACTCGCGTCCTATTGTTCACCGTCCGTTTCGGGATCAGCGATGGCGAACGTACCAGCCAGAACCGAAGAGTACAACTCCGGATTTTGCAGTATTTCAATAGCCTTGACGATATCGGGATCAATACCGAGCGATGCCTGAGTTCGTCCGGCACTCCCGCCCAACGCTGATGCCAATTCTATAACCAGTCGATCCTGAATTTCTTTTCTCTCATGCTCAAACAGTCCAGCCTTTTCATTTTCTGCTAACTGGGTCATCTCCTCAATCATCGGAAGGTAGATGGTACTGTCCGCGACAGAGTCCAATGAACCACGTAGCTCATTAATATTACTCAGTAATTCGGTTTCGAAATCAAACTCCGTTGAATCCATGTGAACGATAAACGATTCGTATAGTTCATCACCCATTCCCTCCCAAGTGTCCAACTGGGAGTGCTTGTCCAGATAGTTGGCGACAAAATCGAAATACAGATCCTGCCTCCACAATGCAAGCATAAGTTCGCCGACATCATCAGTTTCCACTTCGATGTCCGGGATAATGCCGCCGTGCGCGGTGACCACTCGTCCGCTCTCGGTGTGGAACAGGGAATCCTGGAGAACATCCAGATCGGAGGAGATGATGGCGTCGTTGTCGTTGAAGTAGTCAGTCTTCTGGATCAAACGTCCGGACGGTGTGTAATACTTCGCCGTTGTTATCCGCAGGGCTGTGCCGTCATTGAAGTTTATCACATTCTGGACCAGACCTTTTCCGAAAGACGAGCGCCCCACTACAACGCCCCGATCAAGATCCTGTATTGCGCCGGATACAATCTCGCTGGCAGATGCTGACCCGCCATTGATAAGAACGACCAGCGGAATATCTGAAGCCAGAACTGGTGGATTCCTCGCGAAATAATCGTTGTTGGTGTTCTGCAAACGACCTCGTGTGGACACAATTGCTTCGCCCGCATTGAGGAAGTTTTCTGCGACAGCAATCGCTTCCGGCAGCAGTCCTCCAGGGTTGGATCGCAGGTCAAATACTAAACCTTCAATCTCTCCCTGTGCCTGCAAGTCTTGGATAGCCAAACTAACTTCTTCGCCTGCGGAACGGCTGAATCTCGTCAAGCGTATGTAGCCGATACCATCCTCTATCATCCCGGCATAGCTGACGTCTTTAACTTCGATGCGTTCACGGGTGATGGTGTATTCGAGCAGATCATCAATTCCGAAACGATCGATCTTAACTCTTACCTTGGTCCCTGCCCGACCACGGAGCCTTGATGCGGCATCCGAGGTGGTAAATCCTTCGGTGGCTTCATCTTCTATGAACAGTATCTGGTCGCCAGCCCGAATCCCCAGCCGGAAAGCCGGTGTTCCTTCCATGGGGCTGATTACAGTCAGGACTCGGTTCGTACCACGCGTTCCGATTTGCAGACCAACGCCACCATATTCCCCTTCGGAGAGGATGCGCAGATCATCGGAACTCTCCTGCTCGATGTAGGCAGTATATGGATCAAGGGTTGACAACATCCCTTTGATGCCAGCCTTCATGAATTCTTCTGGCTCCACCTGATCCACATATCGCATGTTGACCTGACGATAGATTTCACCGAACAGACCTACGTTGTCACGGATGGCTTGTATCATATCCATTCGTGCCTGCGCGTCCTCAGGAGTTACTTGCTGATTTTGCAGTTGCTGCTCAGGTTCTTCCGAGGCAGGTTGGGCAAATATTGGGGCCGCAATCAACAGTGCGACAATGAACAGGCTGAACAGGTATTTGTATGAATTGAGACTGGACATGCGGGTCTCCGTTGCTGGAAGTTGCTGAAAATCCGGTGCTTTCTAGTCATTTAATCTACAGAAAACAAACCGTGCTGTGGCTTCGTCACTCTTGCTACTCTCGACCGAGCCATATGGTTGCAATGATCCGGTTGTCCGTTAACTAAGCCATGATATATGCCCCTGTGACCCGCCGTCTTTTTGGCGGTTCGCAGGGACTATCCACTGTAGTCCTGAGTCCTGAGAAAACAGACTCGTACTTGAAAACTTGCGGATCAACCCTGTTATGACCTTCGGTCGTAACAGGGGCATGTACATCTCGCGGTCAGGCGACTACATGGTAACCACCATCGACTACGATCGTTGTGCCGTGGATCATTTTTGCGTAGTCGCTGATCATGAACAATGCCACGTCGGCGACATCCTCAGAAGTGACCAGACGTCCGGCTGGAGTTTTCTTCTCACTGTTGCTGATCATTTCGTCACGGTTAGGAAAATGCTTCAGCGCGTCAGTGTCAACGACTCCGGCTGAGAGGGTGTTGACATTGATGTTTTGTGGTGCGAGTTCCACGGCGAGGTGGCGGACCAGCGACTCCAGGGCCGCCTTTGAGGCACCGACCGCGGAATAATTCGGTATCGCACGTACCGAACCCAGTGACGAGATCGCGACGACCTTGCCGCCATCTTTCATCAATGGAACACAGTGTTGAACCAGGTGAAGGAGCGTGGCCGCGTTAATATCCATCGTCCAGCTCCAGTGACGGCGGGTCAGTTCCATCGCGGGTTTTAACACACCGGATGCGGCGTTTGAGATGAGAATATCAATCCTTCCGAAATCCTCATGGAATTTTTCGAACATGTCGTGCAGGTCTTTTTCGTTACCCACATTGGCTCGGTAGGCTTTGGCCTTGACGCCTGTCGCTTCGAGTAGCTCAATCGCTTCCGCTGCAGCTTTGCGATTGCGCATGAAGTTTACGGCGACCGAGCAGCCTTGTCTCGCCAGACGCAGCGCAATAGCTCGCCCGATACCGCGTGTCCCGCCGGTGACTAATGCCACCTTACCAGTCAGATCTATCATACTTCACCTCTCTATCGCCTGTATTGTTGTTCATATTGAAGACACTTGAAACTTTGGTGTTGCCGTAAAGTTCCCAGAGTTGGGACATCCAAACACTTGTGGGAATCCGGTTATCCAGTTAACTCAGCCGGGGTCGCTTCTTGCCCCAGACATTCATGTCTGGGATGACCAAAAGTTCAAAACCGAGATCCTTCCGTCTGCGACGTCAGGATGACGTGTGTTGTCATGCCCCTGTGAATCACCGTTATGGGGTTCACAGGGTTATTCCTACACTTCGGAACG
>CAJVXH010000064.1 GCA_913009835.1 uncultured bacterium | reverse complement strand
GCGAATTCCGGCCTCCGAACACTTTCCTCATCTTGTTTGCCGTGTTGGTGATTATCGCCATGTTGACCTGGGTTGTGCCAGGCGGAAAGTATGCGACCGAGCTGGTTGATGGTCGTTCGATGGTCGTGCCGAATTCATTTCAGAGTGTTGAGAGTGATCCCCAGGGGTTGATGAATTTGTTGATCGCTCCGGTGAAGGGGTTTATTGATGCGGCTGAGATCATCGTTTTTGTGCTGATTGTTGGTGGTGCTTTCTGTGTGTTGCAATTGACGGGTGCGATTGACTCGATCATCCGTCGTCTGGCGAGGATGAGCCAGACTTCGTCAATCATACGAATGACCATTATTCCCCTGTTCATGTTGCTGTTCTCGCTTGGTGGTGCGGTGTTCGGGATGGCTGAGGAGACTATCCCCTTTGTGCTGATATTCATACCCCTCTCGCTGGCGCTTGGCTATGACTCGATCATCGGGGTGGCGATTCCGTTCGTCGGTTCGGCGGCTGGATTTGCGGGAGCGTTTTTCAACCCTTTTACTGTTGGCATAGCCCAGGGGATTGCCGAACTACCGTTGTTCAGCGGTCTTGAATATCGGGTGATTGTATGGCTGGTGACTACAACTATAACGATCTTGTTTGTGATGTTATACGCGGCGCGAATTCGCAAGAACCCTGAACGCAGTCCGGTGTATACCATGGATCAGAAGCTGCGGGAGACGTTACATCTCAATATTGATGGAAAGGGCAACGGTATTTCCAGCAGGCGTAAGATGTTGGTGATGGTCGCATTCGGTTTGGCTATGGGTATGCTGGTATTTGGCGTGCTGGAATTGAAATGGTACATCGAGGAGATCGCTGGCCTGTTTCTGGCAATGGGAATAGTGGTAGGGATTATTGCCGGGATGCGTGGCGGTGATATCGCGAATGGATTTGAACAGGGTGCGAGGGATCTCGTTGGTACAGCTGTGATTATTGGACTGGCGCGGGGCATACTCGTGCTGGCTCAGGACGGTCTGATTATCGGCACTATGTTACATACTCTTTCGGGAGTTGTCGGGAGTCTGCATCCGATTGCCTCGGCGGAAGCGATGTTTGTATTTCAGTCAATGCTAAACTTCTTTGTGCCGTCCGGGAGTGGACAAGCGGCACTCACCATGCCGATCATGGCGCCTTTATCCGATCTGGTAGGTGTGTCGAGACAGACAGCGGTGTTGGCGTATCAGTTTGGCGATGGTTTCTCTAATGTCATCATCCCGACCTCCGCTGTGTTGATGGGTGTGTTGTCGTTGGCGAAAATACCCTGGACGACTTGGGCACGGTGGGTCGCACCGCTAGTTTTGTTGCTGTCTCTGGCGGGTATGGTAATGCTGATTCCGCCGTTTTTCGGAGCGTGGTAAGATGCGCAGGCTGATACTATTGGATCGCGACGGTACGATCATAGTCAATAAACATTATCTCAAAGATCCGGCAGAGGTTGAATTGATACCGGGCGCGTCGGGAGCGATCAAACGCCTGAACGGCGCTGGACATGCAGTTGTGATCGTCTCAAATCAGAGCGGCGTGGCTCGTGGATTGATGACTGTTCACGATGTGGGCAAAGTTATGGGTGCGATGTTGGCGCAACTGATGATGGAGGGCGCTGGTATCGACCGGATCTTCACCTGCCCGGAAGTCGATGATGATGCACCGTGCCGTAAACCGAATTCAGGCATGTTGAAGCGGGCAGCAAAGGAATTCAACCTTCCGCTGGACGAAGCTGTGATCGTTGGTGACAGTGCATCAGATGTGAACGCTGGTATCAATGCCGGTTGTCGGACGGTTTTAGTTCGGACCGGTTATGGGGGAGGGGTGGAGGCTGCGGGTGAGATAAATCCGGATTATGTTGCCGATGATCTTAAAGCTGCTGTTGAATGGATTCTGAATGAAGAGTAAGTCATCCTGAGCGTGGGAGAAGTCATCCTGAGCGTAGCGAAGGATCTAGCTAATGAGTATCGAGCAGGATAATGCTAGTACAAAACAACTAGATTCTTCACTGCGTTCAGAATGACACATTATTCAGCGTACAAACAACTAGATTCTTCACTGCGTTCAGAATGACACATTATTCAGCGTACAAAACAACTAGATTCTTCACTGCGTTCAGAATGACACCCCTGAAGTTCAGAAAGGCATTCTTATCGTTCAAGAAGGAAACATCATACGTTCGCTTAGTTCGCAGAGTATGTGTCCGATGAAAGAGTGCATCTCTTGAATGCGTTGAGTATCATCAGATGGAACGATAACGGCAGTGTCACACAGCTTTGCGAGTTTCCCGCCACCCTTTCCCATAATCCCCAGCACCCGTAACCCGTTCGCGTGAGCCGCTTCACACGCTTTGAGCAGATTCGTAGAATTGCCTGAAGTACTTATGGTGATGAACAGGTCACCGCGATTTCCAAGACCCTCAATTTGACGGGCAAAGATTTGCTCATATCCCAGGTCATTCGCACCAGCTGTCAAAATCGAGGAGTCGGTTGTTAACGCGATAGCCGGCATTGACGGACGATTCAAATCCGCACTCAACCTGATGATCCACTCCGCTGCCCAATGTTGCGCATCCGCCGCACTTCCGCCATTTCCGGCGAGCAGAAGCTTGTTACCTTGACGGAAGGTGTCCACCACCATCTCGACGGCTTCAACTATTACCGTCTGCAAAGAGTCCATCTTTGCGGTGACATCACGATGCGAGGTGAGACGAGAGCTATATGCAGCGTTCATATCCATCACGCAATCCCGCGTCCGATCCCAACATAGGTCAATCCGAATGATTGAACGTACTTCGGATCGTAGACGTTTCGTCCGTCAAATACGACCTTGTCGGTTAGTTTTTCGAAGAGCAGCTTGTGATTGGGTGTGCGGAAATCGTTCCATTCGGTTACCAGCACCAGCGCGTCTGCACCCTCAATCGCATCATATTCCGAATCACAATAAGTGATGCTATCGCCAAATTCGACTTTAGCAACTTCCATCGCTTCCGGGTCGAACGCGCGAACGTTTGCACCAGCAGCGAGCAGCGAGTTTATCAGGATAATGGAGGGTGCCTCACGCATGTCGTCGGTGCGTGGTTTGAATGACAGACCCCATATTGCGAAAGTTTTGCCTTTGATTTCACCGTTGTAGTGTTGATCAATCTTGCTGAACAGTATTTTCTTCTGCTCCTCGTTGACCCTTTCGGTTGCTTCGATCAGCTCGAACTTCACATCGTACTGTTTGGCTGTGCGCAAGATAGCTTTAACATCTTTCGGGAAGCAGGAACCACCATAGCCCGCACCAGCAAACAGGAATGCCGGTCCAATTCGGGAATCGCTGCCGATTCCCTGGCGGACCATATCGATATCTGCCCCGACTTTTTCACAAAGACGTGCGATCTCATTGATAAACGAGATTCGAGTCGCCAGGAACGAATTTGCTGTGTACTTGGTCAGCTCTGCGGAGACCACATCCATGTGAATGATGCGGTTGGCCTTGAGCATGAATGGGCGATACAGACGGTTGAGTACCTCGTGACCGATGTCGTCGTCCGCTCCGATAATGACACGTTCCGGCTTGAGGAAGTCGTTGATGGCATCGCCCTCTTTGAGGAACTCGGGATTTGAGACAACGGTGAAATCGTAGTCTGTGTGTTCTCTGATAGCATCACTCACCAAACCTGCAGTACCAACTGGAACGGTGCTTTTATCAACGATTATCTTGAAATTATTCATCGCTTTGCCGATACTGTGGGCCACAGCGAGAACATGTTTCAAGTCTGCGCTGCCGTCTTCACTTGGCGGCGTGCCGACGGCGATGAATATGACATCGCATGCCTTGACGGCGTCATCAATGTCGGTTGTGAAGTGGAGACGCTCTTTGTCGATACCTTCCTTGACGAGGTCTTCCAGACCGGGTTCGTAGATTGGAATGTCACCATTTTCCAAACGCTTTATCTTATCTTCATCAATATCAACGCAGATGAGGTTGTTACCGGTGGAAGCGAAACAAGCGCCGGCGACCAATCCAACGTAACCGGTACCGACAACAGCGATATGCATATCATACTCCTGAGGTTTCTTCTTTGGGGGTAACGAGAACGCCGTGAATATACAATCACTCCCGGTCAGGTGCATGCAGCGAAGTGTTGCCCTGGAGCGCAAGGTAGCATTGCAAACTTGGTTTCGCATTCACAATGGGAATCAGGAGAGGGATGCTAAAAGCGAAGTCAGAGGGGATTGGTGGGAGGCTATTAAGGGTGGTAACTTCAGAACTTAACTTGTAACACAGGGCTTGAGGATTTCATTAAAACGATTGACGATCTCGACAAATCCACCTTAGACACTAACAGCTGATTCTCCGTACAGTCAAAACTGGGATCAGGAGGTAGGCTCGGCAGCTGTACCAGTTCAGGTAATAGTCGTATTGACGAATGATGGGGCAGTGGATAATGCAAGGGTTGTCGCTAAGGAAAAATGTTAGCTGGACTTTCACCGGCAACGTGATCTATGCCGGTGGTCAGATGCTCGTTTTCGTAATAATGGCGAAACTGCTGGATCCTGAACGGGTAGGTATGTATGTGCTCGGTTTGGCCATCACCACCCCTGTATTCATTCTTTCCAACTTCGGCCTGCGTCAGGTTCTAGCCACTGATGCCCGTGCCAACAAGCCTTTCAAGCATTATTTCACTCTGCGTTTGCTGATGACATTTGGTGCCCTGATACTTTGTGGCGCCATTATTCTCCTGGGAGGTTATCGGGGGGCTACAGCTGCGGTTATCGGAGCGATCGCGTTGAGCAAGTCCGTGGAGGCGATCAGTGACGTGTTCTATGGATTGTTTCAGCAGCATGAACGTCTTGATCTGATGGCCCGCTCGATGATTATACGCAGTGTGTTGATGGTTCCCGCTTTTGTTATCGGTGTATATGCAAGCGGCACCGCCCATTGGGGAATAGCTGGCATTGTAATAGCCTGGTTCCTGGTATTAGCGCTGCATGATTACTTTCAAGGTCGAAAGTTCCTCAACGAAAGCGCTCGATCTGAGGTGGTGGAGGAGGGTGGAACCAAGCGCTCTTTCATAACTTTTGACCGTCCAGCTCTGATGTCATTGGCCCGACTGGCGTTTCCCCTGGCAATAGCCACAGGGTTAGCCTCATTTCAGTATCAGATCCCTCGATATTTGATCGAACAATTCCTCGGTGTCGCCATGCTGGGGATATATGCGGGCATGGCCTATCCGATGTTTGCTCTACGCACCCTGGTGTTGGCCTTGGGGCAATCCGCTGCACCACGGTTGGCGTTACTCCATGCCGAATCTAAACCAGTGGAATTTCGTCGCCTTCTGCTCAAGCTGGTTGGGATAGGGCTTGCGGGCGGGATCATACTGATACTGGTTGTAGCTCTGGCAGGCCGACCGATAATCCTGTTCCTTTACAAGCCGGAATTTGCGGCGCATCTCGGTGCCTTCATCTGGATTGCCGCAGCGGGCGCTGTAAGTTTCATCATGTCATTCGCAGGTTACGGAATAACCGCTCTCCGATTGTTCAAGATTGTTCCTTTTCTGAATACAACTGCGATTCTGGTGATGGCAGGTCTTTGCTTCTGGTTGATTCCAATTCATGGTTTAGTGGGAGCTGCCTGGGCATCCCTGACAGCTGATTTAGTCATTCTACCCGCCTATGCCGGGATTATCTGGTATGGATCGAAACGACCGTTGAAGGAAGAAGAATACCGTGGGCAATAAAACGCGTATCCTGCATGTAATCGGGTCTCTGGCTCGAGGCGGAGCTGAGACCATGATCCTGAACCTGATGCGGGAGATTGATCGGGAGCGCTTCCAGTTTGATTTTCTCGTTCAGAAACATGAGCGGGCCTCCTACGATGACGAAGCCGAATCGATGGGCGCAACGATTCATCGCATTACCGGTTACAAGAACCTCCCGGTATACGGGGCGCAAGTTTACCGTTTGATGCGGAATTACGATTCAGTCCACAGCCATGTGTACGCTTATAGTGGTTTTCTCATGTATATAGCGCGGCTGGCTGGAGTCCCTCAGCGCATTGTTCATAGTCACACACACCGTGAGGCAGATGAACACCCGTCTTTCTTACGGGGTCTCTATCTTACTTGGATGAAGCATCTGATCCGACGTGAAGCAACCGAATGGTTCGCATGTAGCGTTGATGCGGGTCGCAGTTTGTTTGGGGAAATGTGGGATCATTGGGATCATTGTCGTGTGATTCCCAATGCGATCAACCTGGACGCTTTTCACAGCACAGTTCAACCCGAAGAATTGCGATCATCATTCGGAATTCCGTTAGAGTCACCCGTGATCGGACATGTGGGAAGGTTTGTTCCTGAGAAGAATCACTCATTCCTGCTGGACATATTTGGCGAATTGCTCATTCGAAAGGCTGACAGTCATCTTGTTCTGGTTGGTGATGGACCGGAACGGCAGAGTATTGAAGATTTGGTCAAGCAACGTGGATGGGTATCTCGAGTGCATTTTCTCGGCCTGAGGTCGGATGTGCCTGATCTGATGCGTGGTCTATTTGATATCCTGCTCCTGCCGTCAAAATGGGAAGGGGTACCACTGACCGTTATAGAAGCTCAGGCGGCGGGATTACCATGTCTGGCTTCTTCAGTTGTGCCGGATGAAGCGCTGGTGGTGCCATCATTGGTAAAACGGCTGGATTTTATAGGCGGTATCGAGGCGTGGGCGCAAGTTATTAATGATCACATGAAAATCGAGGGTATCTCACACGAGGGTTCTTATGACTTGGTAGCGAAGAGTGGTTATAACGCGAGCATTACTGCGAAAACACTGGAGACAGTCTATTCAAGGGCAGGTTCGAGATGAAGGCAACCACGACAGGTCAGCTGGACCAACCCCTGGTAAGTATTGCCCTCTCTGCCCGCAACGCAGAGGACACCCTCTTCCTTTCTCTCGCTTCCATTGTGTCCCAGACCGAGCAGAATTGGGAGCTGTTGTTCTATGATGATGGATCCACCGACGACACCTTGTCCATCGTCGAATCATTCGATGATCCACGAATCCGTATTCATCGAGGGAGTCGCTCTCGCGGTCTTGCAGTACGTCTCAATCAAGCTATTGATCAGGCGCGTGGTGAATACTATGCGCGTATGGATTCGGATGATATCAGTTTCCCTGCACGTATTCGAAAGCAGATCGACTTTCTGAATGAGCATCACGAAGTGGACTTGCTTGCGACCGGTGCAATAGTCATTGACAGCGACAATCGCCCACTCGGCATGTTTCCTCAATCCGGCACAAGTCATGAACAGATTTGTTCCCGGCATTTGTCCGGCTTCTATTTCCCACACCCGACCTGGATGGGGCGCACATCCTGGTTCCGGAAATACAGGTACCGTGAATCAATGCAAAAATCTCAGGACCAGGATTTGTTGCTGAGAACCTATCGGGAGAGTCGCTTCGCATTGTTACCAGAGGTATTGCTTGGTTACCGGCAGGACCAGCTCAACCTCAGGAAGACGTTGCGCAGTCGGAGGATGTTCGCTGGCGCACTGAAGTATGCATTCTTAGCACATGGTGAACCCTTAAGCGCGCTGCTTGCGGTTGCAGGTCAGGCGGCGAAGGGGACCGTTGAAATTGCCGCAACAGCAACCGGTCTATCCCGATTGATTCTGCGAAATCGCAGACGGGAGTTACCAGCTAGGATGGCAGCTAGCTGGGAACAATGCCTACAAACGATCGAAGCCAACACACGTCAACATTCTTAGCTGGAATTCGCATCGAAAGGTGTCATAGGAGTATCTAAGGGATACAATAAGAAGGCCGATTCTGTCACGGAACCGGCCTTTAATTACCCGATGGTTTTGTTTAAGCCTATTTCATTCTCCAGATTTCATTTCTGGCGTTGACAAGCCAGGGTTTGCCATCCGGTCCAACAGAGATGTTAACGGCTGTTCCTGCAAAGGCAATCCACTCTCCATCGACGTATTTCCAGATTCCAAAACCAGATCCATTGTCTTGTTTGTTAGTGCCGACACCCCAGATAGTACCATCAGCGCCAACGGAAATATCGGTGAGCTTCCCAGGCATTTCTATCCATTTCACGCCATTGTAGAAGAACACAGTACCATTCTCATTAACGACGTAAGGTGTTCCATCTGGCCCTACATCTATTCTACGAGGTTCGCCTACAATGTTTATCCACTCGCTGTCCTCTGTACTCCAACGGGCGACAGAATAGTTCTCAGATTCACTGCCAATCATCCAGAGTGTGCCATCCGCACCGACTCCCACATCGGATGCATAGCGTGGATACTCAGACCAGGTGCCCTTATCAGTGAATTTTCCCAAACCGTTCTTGGGATTGACAGCGTAGGGGAGCCCATCAGGTCCGACATCAATTCTTGCAGCGCCTCCAACGATGGGAATCCATTCACCTTCGGCCCATTTAGACACAGAGTAGTTGTTACCCTCCACACCTGAAATCCAGACGGTGCCATCTGCCCCAATGCCGATGTCGGTCGCTTTACCCTCTACCTGTTCCCAACGTTGAGCTGAGGCAATAGAGGCTACAAGCATTAGACTCAATGCAAGCAAGAGTACGTATCGTATCTTCATCTTCTTCTCCGGTTTGAACTCTCCAGCATGGTTAACTGGAAAACAATTTGTTATCTGCCTTTTCAGCGGGCATTCCGTTTATATTCGCAATGTAGAGTTCTGAAGGTAAATGTGTACTGAGAAACACGGCAAATCACCTCCTGCCAGAGCATCAGTGAAGCTATGACATCACCAGTTTCTTTAGTATTTCAAGATTGTACGAAGCTCGAGGGGATTGGTTTCAACTTTCGAGTGATATCAGGAGCCATATCGCGGCCATCAGCACAAAGTCGGATAACTCCGAGTGAAATAGAAATAATGTTGCATCAGCAAACTGTTTACGGTTGCATTTGTGTTTGCGATCCCATTTTGTTCTTACAATATTGCTGCTGACAAATTGCTCTGCCCCGGGTCTTGTGAAAGAGGAAATTATTCCATGGCCATCGAAGACATCTCCCGTCTGCAAAAGCTGGTATATGCCGATTATGGAGACCATTACCAGCGAGGTAATGTTATCAAAATAGACGAACCTCCGGGAAAGAAATTTCTCAATGATATGAATGAATTGTTACTTCCATATCTCTCAACCAGGCCAGCACCATCGAAGATGATTGACGTCGGATGTGGAACTGGGCACCTGTTATACTGGGCACAACGAAAATTCAAGTGTGAGTGTACCGGTGTTGATCTATCCGCCGCTCAGATTGAAGCTGCTGGCAAAGTTGTTCCTGATGCTGCGTTGCATCTTGGTGACGCGTATGAGTATCTCCGTGATCATCCCAACACATTCGATCTGATACTCTGCTTCGACTTGATTGAACATATTCCAGGTGACGATAACCTGCTGGATTTTGTTGTAGCAGCTCGCAACAGTCTGACTTCAGGCGGGTCTTTTATATGTCGAACTCCCAATGGTGCCAGTCTCCTGGCATCCTACTCACGATATCTCGATCTGACACACCAGCGAGTATTCACTTCACAGTCAATCATTCAGCTTCTAAGGGTGGCAGGTTTCTCCGAGATGGAACTGATTCCGATCCGTGTCTCTTCGCGTTCGGGTAAGCTTCGCAGGATAGTAGAAGACTTGGTGCACAAGGGGGTGTATAAGCTGGCGGGACGTAATCCTGAGACAATCTTCACCTCAAACGTCGTCGCCGCAGCTTCTCGAGAATAGTGCTGCGGCAGAATGAGATGTCTTCAGTCAGCTGACTACAATGTTCACCAGCTTTCCCGGAACAACTACAACCTTCCGCAGAGTCTTGCCTTCCATGTAGCCCTGAACTCGTTTCGATGCCAGAGCCATTTTTTCGAGATCTTCACGTGAAGTGTCAGCCGGAGCCTCGATCCGATCACGGAGTTTGCCGTTGACCTGCACGACGAGGGTTATGGTGTTCGCGACCAGTGCCGTTTCATCGTATGAGGGCCATTCCTGCTTAAAAACGTAGGGTTTACCTCCCAGACGCTCCCAGGCTTCCTCGCAGAAATGTGGTGCAAATGGTGCCATTGTTCTAATCAGCACGCCAAGCAGAGCGCGGATGACTTCGTGATCAACGCCAGCATCCCCGTCATCGCCCAGCCATTTATAAAGCTCGTTGACCAGCTCCATCATTCGGCTGATGGCGGTGTTAAACGAGAGATTATCGAGATCTTCGCCAACGGCCTTGACCGTGTTGTTCAAGGTGCGGAATATTATTTCAGGGTAATCTTTCGCATTAAGATCGCTGTTTGGAGCGGCTTTTCCGGTGAAGCGCAGGACTAGTCGCCAGACTCGGTTCACAAACCGGTCAATGCCGGTGATACCTTCATCCGACCAGTCTCCGCCCATTCGGTAATCGCCAGTGAACATCATGTACATGCGGAAGACGTCGGAACCATAGCGTTCGATGAATGCATCTGGATTTACAACATTCCCCTTGGACTTGGACATTCGCATCCCGTCCTTGGTGATGATTCCCTGGTGCACCAGTCTGGTTACAGGTTCAGCTACCGGGCTCCATCCGATTTCATGCAGAAACCGTGTGATGAATCGGATATAGATCAGGTGGCCTGTGCCGTGTTCCGGTCCTCCGACATACAATGATATCGGCAACCAGCGTTTCATCCGTTCCATGTCGAACGGCACATCATCCCGGTCCGCTGCCAGGTAGCGCAGATGATAGAATGAGGAGCAGACGAAGGTGTCCATGGTGTCGGTGTCACGTTTGGCCGGACCGCCACAGTTTGGACAGACGGTGTTCACCCAGTCTTCCAGCGCGCCCAGAGGAGATGTCCCCTTGGGACGGAAATCTTTTATCTCATGGGGGAGTTCGACGGGGAGCTGATCTTCCGGGACGGGGACGACGCCGCATTTTTCGCAATGAATCATCGGGATTGGGCAACCCCAATACCGTTGTCGGCTCACTGACCAGTCGCGAAGACGATAGGTGACGGTGTGTTTGCCAGCATTCAATGATTCCAGACGGTCGGTGACGGCTTTCTTGCCAGCTTCGCTCATTATGCCTGAGAAGTCTCCCGATTCGCGCATGATCCCGGGTTCGGTAAATGCCTCGGTCATGTCTTCGACGTCGATCAGTTGGTCTATCGGACGGATCACCAATTTGATAGGGAGCTTGAACTTGAGAGCGAATTCGTAATCACGTTGATCGTGCGCAGGTACAGCCATCACCGCTCCGGTACCATATGATGCCAGCACGTAGTCGGAGACCCAGATCGGAATAACCTCGTCATTAACTGGATTGATGGCGTATGATCCGGTGAAAACGCCTGTTTTCTCACGAGTTGTGGATGAACGATCCACCTCGCTAATTCGCATTGCTCGTTCACAGTATTCGCGAACTTCTGGTCCCTGACGAATGCTGGTCAGGCGCTCAAGCAACTCGTTCTCCGGGGCCAGTGTCAGATAACTGACACCGAAAAGGGTGTCAGGGCGGGTGGTGAATACTTCAACCTTCGTCTCCTCATCGCCTTTGACCTTGAATTCGATGGAAGCGCCTTCACTCCTACCGATCCAGTTTTCCTGACGTTTGATGGTGCTCTCCGGCCAATCTATCTCTTTCAATCCGCCGAGTAGCTTCTCAGCGTACTCGGTGATACGAAAATACCATTGGGTCATCTTCTTCTGAATCACGGGATTGCCAGTGCGTTCATCCATCCCGTTAATTATCTGCTCATTGGCAAGAACAGTTTGAAGGGTCGGGCTCCAGTTGACCAGACCATCTTTCTGAACTGCTATACCATGCTTGAACAGTTGTTGGAACAGCCATTGGGTCCATTTGTAGTAGTTTGGATGGCTGGTTACAACTTCCCAGTTCCAGTCATACATGGCTCCGATTTGCTTCAACTGCTCCCGGATATAGCTGATTGATTCCTCTGTGACGGTCCTAGGGTGTGTCCCCACTTTGATTGCGAAGTTTTCTGCCGGCAATCCGAATGAGTCGAAGCCCATCGGCTCGAACACTTTGTATCCCTTCATCCGTAAATAACGAGCATGAGTGTCGATAGGGCCGTAATTCCACCAGTGACCTATGTGGAGCTTTGCCGCAGAGGGGTAGCTGAACATCACGAGCACATACTTGTGCTCACCTTCGTCGTCATCCAGGTCTACACGAAAGGCATTATCTTTATCCCACTGTTGCCGCCAGTAGGATTCAATCTGGTTAGAGGGGTAGCGATCCTCGCTCATGGTCTAGTATCCAGGCTTTCATTGAAGAGTTGATATCTGTTGTGAAGTAGCTTTCTGTAATGGTGTGAAAAAGTAGGGTGTCAGTTGAACGGGGGCAACTGTCAGGGGAGATGATTATCAGATTTGCTTGAAGCTATGTCTCTGATTTTACTGCAATAATTCTTGTTGAAAGGAGCGGAAATGATTGAACAGGGGTGTACTTCCGATTATCTTAGCTTTCCAAGAAGCAATTCTTCCCGCCGCGTAAAAGGGGATTCTAATGGATGATGAATTTGAAGTTCTGATTATTGGTGCGGGCCCAGCCGGGATCAGTGCAGCGATCGCATTGGCGAGGGCGGGCGTAGAGGTTGTAGTGTTGGAGCGCGGAGAGTACCCCGGCGCAAAGAATGTCTATGGCGGCATCATGTTCACTCACCAACTGCTCAAGTTGCTCCCTGACTGTCTCGATGAGGCCCCCTTTGAGCGCAAAGTCACCCGTCGCCGTTTCGGTGCCCTGGCTGGTGATCGAGAAGTGGCTCTGGATGTCAAGGTCGGCCACTGGCGTGACAAGCCCTACAATCATACCATGACCGCTTTGCGTGGACGTTCCGACCGTTGGTTCGCCGAACAGGCTGAAGCGGAAGGCGCTCAAGTTTTTGCCGGCTTCATGGTCTCTGAACTGATCGTTGAAGATGGTCGAGTTGTCGGTGTGAAGGTGAAGCCTGGCGATGACGAGATGCGTGCCAAGGTTGTCATCTCCGGCGAGGGTGCGCAGGCATTTCTGGCGCGTCAGGTAGGGTTGATGGCCCCACGTTTACCCCAGCGTCATATGATCACCAACGTAAAAGAGGTGATCGGTCTGCCCAAGGAGAAGATCGAAGATCGTTTCCTGCTCGAGGATGGAGAAGGTGTGGCCATGGAGTATTTCGGCGAACCTGTCAAGGGTTTGTTCGGAATGGGGTTTGTGTACACGAATGAAGAGTCAGTTTCGATCGGACTCGGATTGACGGTACATGATCTGATGACCTCAAAGGAAACTCTGAACGATCATCTGGAGTATTTCAAGAATTTGCCCACAATTCGCAAGCTGATTGAAGGCGGAGAATCGCTGGAATACGCAGCTCACATGATTCCGGAGTATGGGTATAACCACGTTCCGAAACTGAGCATGCCTGGTCTGTTACTGGTGGGAGATACGGCTGGTTTCGTAAATGGAAGCCTCTACCATGAGGGCACGAACCTCGCGATGGGCAGTGGCCTGATGGCTGCCGAAACAATCATTGAGGCGAAGGAAGCCGGTCACGATATCGGTTCTGCGGAAGCGCTGGTGCCATATCGTCAGAAGCTGGAAAACAGTTTCGTCTTGAAGGATATGAAGAAGTTCCGAAAGGCTCCGGATTTCTTCAATAACAAGCCGCACATTCTTCGTGATTATCCTCCAAACGTTACCCAGTGGATAGAAGACTACTTCACCATCTCGGAGACGCCAAAGTCGGAAGTTGAGCGCAATATCGTGAACAAGGTGAAGAAGGATATTGGTTTGTTCCGATTGGTCAAAGACATGATCGGAGTAGGGAGGTCAGTCCGATGACAAACAACAATCCCAAATCCATTGAAGACAAACTTGGACTCCTGCAATACCGTACTGACGAGGGTAATTCTCACATTTCTGTTGATCAGGAGAAGTTCAAGGCAGACCCGATAAAGGCCATTCTGTTCGCATGTCCGGCGAAGGTCTACGAAGAGGATGAGAAGACTGGTGAGTGCCTGATAAATTATGAGAATTGCGTAGAATGTGGCACATGTCATGTTGTCGCACCGGAGTATGTCAATTGGTTCTATCCTGAGGGCGGCAAAGGCGTTCACTATCGTTACGGGTGAGAATAATGCGTCACCATAGAAGGATTATTAACAGCGTATTCTGCATCTTGGGTTTATTGTGCGTAGTCGAGCTGGGAATGGGGCAGATTCAATCGGGCAGTGAACCGGTTGATCGGATCGAACAGTATTATCTGACCGGTCGATTGGATCGTGCCGAGCTTGAGGCGCTCCGTCTGCTTAGCAAACAGAGTGATCTAACCGATTTTGAACGCGGTGAGCTGTATCGAATTCTCGCTTTCTCAGCCATCGCCCACAACGATTCCGTTCTCGCCAAACAGTATTTTCGTTTCGGTTTGCAGCACAATCAAAATCTGCGTCTTGACCGTAATTTGACCTCTCCGAAAATCCTCTCCGTTTTTGATGCGGCACGTATAGAATTCAAACAGGTGCGGATCATGAACCGTGAAGAACTGGTTGATGATCTCAAGAGTTTCCAGTTGCGTGTGGAAGGTGGAGTTCGCAGCCTGGTGTTGCCTGGTCTTGGGCAATTCCATAAGGGGCAGCGAGTTCGGGGCAATTTGTATCTGGGCGCAACGGGTCTTTGTATTATCGGGCTGTTGTACTCTCAGGTCATGGTTATGGATTCGCAGGATAGATATGACCGTGCGCAAGACTCTGTCTCGGCGATAGCCAACTACGACGATTATTCGTTGTACTGGAAGATGAGGAATAGTTTCGGGATTGCTATTGTAACAGTGTGGGTCGTCTCCACGCTGGACGCGTTCATCAGCCCGCCGGACGAATCTGCTTACAGCAGCATCACACTGGAATTGACTTACGAGCAGGATTCCAACACACCGCTTGCAGGGCTGGCTTTTCATTTCTGATGGGGAAAGATAGGCAATAGGCTATCGGAAAAGACAGGCTTTAGGAAAAATGGGCTATAGGAAAAGAATGGAACTGCCAACCCATAGCGCACAACGCAGCTAATAACTCATCCAGATTGTTTGATGTAATTGTTGATTCTGCCGTTGATGTTGCCTCAGCTCACAGCTCATTACTCATAGCTCACACTATTTCCGTCTTTTCTCGTTAGTTCCTATAGCCTTGTCTTCCTATAGCCTACAGCCTGATTTCAGAGGGCCACCTTCCGGAATTGAACCGGAGACCTACGCATTACGAATGCGTTGCTCTACCAACTGAGCTAAGGTGGCAATAGAATAATGCTTCTCTAATAAAGCACCCGCGTCACTGCAACGCGGGTGTTGAAAGCGGCCTCAAATGTAACCGCATCCTGTTGGGATCTCAAGCGAGACAGGGTATCGGCTCATAGACTCCAATACACTGAATCGTTTATCGCACTATCAGCCCTCGAAGAATGGGGCAATGCTCTCCAACGGGATCTTGAGTGTCTTGACTGATTTCTCTTGTACTACCAGATGCTCGGCGATATGGCAAATGACTTCCATATCTACCGGCTTGGTCAGGACCAGGTCGGCACCAATCCGCAGTGCTTCCTGCCCATTTTCCCTGTTAAGGAAACCAGTGACTACGACGACATTGCAATTACGTAGACGGTTGTCGCTACGAATGTCGCGGAGCACGTGGAAACCATCCAGACCCGGCATCATCAGATCGAGGAAGACGAGTTGCGGGACGCGACGACTGAGCTTACGTCCGGCGTCATAGCCATCAATGGCATAACTGACTTCCAGGGCAGGGAACCGTTCCTGAAGAGTTCGCACCAAAGCAGTCCGTGTATCCTCATCATCCTCTACGACGAGAAGATGTCCGTTATTTTCCTCGTTGACCGTCTGCGGGCTGGAACGTTGCTGGTGCCGCCGTAAGAACTTGTCCAGTTCTTCACGGTTGATCCGTCTGTGTCCACCGGGGGTACGCGCGGCGGGTAACCAGCCTTTGCGTACCCAGCTGTTCACCGTCTGGTGATGAACGCCAACGATCTTTGCAACTTCAAAGGTTGACAGTACTTCCTTCTTGGACAGGTCCATTTTTCGCTCTACCGTTAAATCTTCTAGTGGTTGTGCTCGTAATCATAAGAATATAGGTCTTCGCTCCCAGCGAGATCAACACCTTTTCGGATATTTCGATGTGGAGCGCTCCACTGGAGACCAAATTCTGTAAAACCCTCGAATCCAGAGTCTGATTTACTGATATACAATTGAGAATACTTACTTCACTAGCTGAACCCTTCTGCTTATTTGCTGGCTATCTGTAGTAGCTACAACGATATAGGTACCACTAGCGAGCGAAATGCCAGCATCAGTTTGCGCTGTCCATGACCACTCACTGATACCGGCAGGGATTCGCTGATTTTGTGATATTACGGCTACTTGTCGGCCCAGTAGATCAAATACTTGTACATCCACGGACTGAGCCACAGGGACGCTCATCCTAATGGTGCTGGTTCCGTTAAATGGATTTGGATACGATGTGAGGAACATTCTTTCTGAAACTGGCAGCTCACGCGGACTTTTCTCCACCTCAAGCTCACCCAGCCCAATGCTATACATGGAGCGTCCATGTGTACCAGCGATGAGACGTCGTTGACTGGCGATAAAATCGATATCGAACACAGCCGACATCGGCAATCCTTCGCCGAGTTCACCCCAGCTCTGCCCGTAATCCATTGATGCAAACACTCCGAAATCGGTAGCGACGTATATAAGTGCGGTATCATCCGGGTCGATGATAACATCGTTGATCGGACCATCTGGCAGCATGGTTTCCGGAGTCTCACCGACGATTGCATGCCAGGTTTGTCCGTAATCATCGCTGCGGTAGAGGTGAGGTTGGGGTTCAGAGATGCGGTGCCCGGATAACGCTACGAAGAACACATTTGCCGAATCCGGGTGAGTTGCAACCCTGCTGACCCATATATCGGGAAGCTCCTGGTCAATGCGTGTCCAATCACCACCAAAGTCATCAGTGTACCACACGTTGGCATCGTCTGTACCAACCAGGATCAGTCCCGGCTCAACCGGTGACGCTGACAGTGAAGTGATGGTTCCGTAGGTCAGACCACCCGGATCATCACCGTCGGTAAGGTCGGGGGAGATGTCGTTCCATGAATTACCGCGATTGGTTGTGCCCCACACGCGGTAGGTACCGTAATAGAGTCGATCGTAATTATGTGGGTCGAATATGTATGGTGTCATCCAATTGGTGCGGTCGCCACTCATGTCCCAGCCGATAGAATCCCAGTTGTTACCACCATCGAGTGTACGCCGTATGCCTCCCCATTGCATGCAGATGTAAATCACATCGCTATCACGCGGATCGACCAGGCAGTAGAATCCATCGCCGCCGTACAGATAATCCCAGTTGTCAATGCTGCCGTCTGTTGTACGCATGGTTCCGTTATCCTGGGTACCGCCATATAATCTGTGTGGTATGCTGGGATCATGAGTGATCGCGTAGAACTGGGTGGCAGCCAGGCTGCTGAAACGAGTCGAATGATCACCACGGTCATATGAGACGTTCACTCCGCCGTCATGTCCGGAAATAATTTTGGCTGGATCGTTTGGGTTGATATTGAATGCATGATGGTCTACATGACACCAGTCAAAAACCTGTTCCCAGGTGTCGCCGAGGGTGGTTGACTTATACATGTACAATCCACCGATGTAGATGGTGTTCATTGCGCTCGGTTCGATGATACTCTCGCCGAAATACCAACCAAACGAGTTGTAGATATCGTGGCCATAGGGATCCAGACCATCCATGTCTTCCCAGGAATCGCCACCGTCGTCGGTCTTCCAGCCACCGATGAAATAACCGGGGTGATCGGTGTGTGTCAACACCAGAAAGTCAGGACTCGTGGGTGCGATGGCCAGCGAACCACGTCCGACATTATCACCAGTCGGCAAACCGTTGGTTAAACGATCCCAATTGTCACCACCGTCGATGCTGCGCCAAAGTCCGCTGTTAGGGCCGGAGACAGATCGTTCGGCAGGGTTTCGGTATCGCTGCCACATCACTGCGAAAACTGAATCTGGGAAGTTCGGATTTATCTCAATATCAATACAGCCGGTCGTGTCGTTGATGAACAGGACTTGTTCCCAGTCGTCGCCACCATTTAGGGTGCGATAAACGCCCCGGTCAGGATTTGTTCCGAACAACTTGCCCATGACCGCCACGAAAATTCTGTCGCTGTCAGTGGGGTCAATCACGATCCGACCAATGTGATAGGATTCTGGCAGACCTTTATGTTCCCAAGTTTCACCGGCATTTGTGGAGAGATAGATGCCGTTGCCCGGATAGCTGTCACCCGATGAATTAGCCTCTCCGGAAGCGTACCAGATTTTATTCGGATCAACGGGGTCTATGGCTATAGCACCACCAGACTGAGCGAAGTCCTCATCGAAAATGGGTTCGAAAGTGTGGCCATCATCAATAGATTTAAACACTCCACCGATAGCTCCGGCAGCGTAGAAAGTGTTTGGTTGACTTGGATGGACAGCCATGCCAGTAATGCGTCCCCCTATGTTCGTTGGGCCTTCGAACTCCCACACTTCATCCAACTCGCTGGGTTGGTTGCGTAAAAACATGGCTTGTTGCCGGGCTTCGCGAACAGCATCCATATTGAGCGTACCATCTGGACCCACTCGCTGCATCATGAACCAGTCATTTGGTTCCTTCACCGGGCCACGCAAATGGCTTTTCAGGTCTTTAAATTGAGTTTCTGTTGAGGAATGGGGGGCTCGCGACTGAGGTTGAGGAACCAACCAGATCGTCGATGTCAGAAACAACGCAATAACAAATGATCCGATAATACGGAGCTGGGAAAACATGCTGATCTCCACGATTTGACGCGCTCTAATCTGAGTGCGTGGGGAAGGGGGCGAATCAGATCGGAAGA
>CAJVXH010000063.1 GCA_913009835.1 uncultured bacterium | reverse complement strand
GACAGGGTAATGTGTTTTTTAGTGAATTCGTGAGTGTTTATGTTTTTTTTTTTCTTTTTTCTGTTTTTTCTTTTTTTTAATGATACGGCGACCACCGAGATCTACACTCTTTCCCTACACGACGCTCTTCCGATCTGAGAAGCTGGTGGAGGCCCAACGGGCGATTGGGGCGAACCGTCCCAGTGTGCTGGAAGGACGCGACACGGGAACGGTCGTTTTTCCTCAGGCCGGATTGAAAATCTATCTCGATGCACCTGCTCGACAGCGTGCGAAACGGCGCTTAATCGATATTGGTGACGACAGCATTTCTCTGACTGACATGATGCGTGAAATTGAGATCCGCGATGAACGGGATCGCAATCGTGTTCACAGTCCTTTGTCAATGGCCGATGACGCCGTTATCATAAATACCGGCAATCTGACTGTCCAGCAGCAGGTGGAGAGAGTTATGTCTTTAGCGATGGAGCGATTCGGAGAGGTTCTGTGAGCCGCTTGAGAATAAAGGCGAAATTTGCGGCGTTTGATGCCTGGTTGGGACCCAGGGCTTTTGGCATGCCGGTGCGTTTTGGATATGGTGTAGTTCTCCTGGTAGTACGTTCTGCACTACGCCTGGCATTTGGAGCGCAGGCTTATGGACGTGAGCACGTGCCCCGCGAGGGAAAGCTGCTTATAGTTGCCAACCATATGTCAAATCTCGATCCTCCTTTGGTTGGTTCGATGATTCCCCGGGAGATCTATTTCGCAGCAAAGATTCAATTGTTCAAAGGTCCGCTGGGTAAGCTGATAACTTACGCCAATTCTATACCTATCCGTCGATCAGGATCAGACAAAGATGCTATCAAGCGGATGGTACATGCGCTCAAGGCTGGAAATGCGCTGATTATGTTTCCGGAGGGTACCCGTCAAGGCGAGCAGGGTGGTTCGACCAAGGCTGGTCCAGGAATGGTTGCGGCGTTGGCGGGGGCGGATGTACTTCCTGTGCGTGTTATCGGAACCCACGACACGAAGAAAGCGATGTTTAAAATTGGTGGAATCAAGGTGAAGTTTGGTAGTCCGGTACCTCATCAGGAGCTGATGGATGAGGCGCGTTCACGGATATCAGAAGGCGCTTCGAAGAAGGAGCTTTATCACGCATTTTCGGATGTCGCAATGGAGCACGTTAGAACGCTGTAACCCCTCGCTCTAAGGCCGAGTTCCGCGAGCTCCGGTGTCTCCCCGAGTAGCATTCTTACCCTCTGAAATAACTACTTTTCCGAGCTTATGTCCCGCCGCAATGTTTCGGCGGTTTTTGACGGTCCTTTCGCCGGGGTCGTGCGGGCTGATGGTTATAGCTGAAGCTATGACAGTATGTCTGCAAATGAGCGCACGTTGCATGACGATGAAACTCCGTGTATTCAGCGACGTGATGTTATGTTGAGAAGGCGATGAAGAGTGGATCGGATGGTCTGCCTGAGAGACCCACGGAGGGGCTACAGGCGTCATACGGTCGCGGGCGGTTACTATAATTATCCTGTTTGCGCGGGTATTGGCATCCTCGTTGTAAACACCGCTCGCAGGAAGGTATTAGCCTGAAAGGCGAATCCTTTCCCCTCCCTCGCCCCCACTAGCCTGCCCGGTTGGACCGGGTTCGGATGCCAGAGAGGACATTTAGTTCGGATGAGTGAAGAAACCAAAAAAGATGTAGCAGCAGAGGCTCCAGCAGAAGAGGTAAAGGAAGAGCCCAAGGCAGCAACAGAAGAAGCTCCTGTAGAAGCTCCGGCAGAAGAAGTGAAGGAAGAGCCCAAGGCAGCAACAGAAGAAGCTCCTGTAGAAGCTCCGGCAGAAGAAGTGAAGGAAGAGCCCAAGGCAGCAACAGAAGAAGCTCCTGTAGAAGCTCCAGCAGAAGAGGTAAAGGAAGAGCCCAAGCCAGCGGCAGAAGAAGCTCCTGCAGAAGCTCCGGCAGAAGAAGTGAAGGAAGAGCCCAAGGCAGCAACAGAAGAAGCTCCTGCAGAAGCTCCGGCTGAAGAGACGAAGGAAGAGGCCAAGCCAGCTGAAGAGGCGAAGGAAGAAGCGAAGGCGAAACCTGCCAAAGCTGCTCCGAAAGCTGAGAGTTTTTCCCGCCGCTCTGCGGATGATGACATCGAAGCTCTGTTACCGGGGCTGAAAAAGGTCAAGGTTGAGGATCGCAAGGGCGAACAATTTATCACCCTCGAAGATCTCATGAAGGCTGAGAGCGAAGTCAGTGAAGACCTTTCCGATCTGGAAGAGTTATATGAGCAGTCACTGGTCGACATCAGGGAGCAGCAGATTGTCGCCGGTAGAATAATAGCCATCTCCGACAAGGAAGTCGCTGTAGACATCGGCTTCAAGTCAGAAGGCGTAGTTTCGATGGACGAGTTTGATGATCCCGGCAGCCTGAAGGTTGGCGATGAGATAGAAGTGTATCTGGAGAGTGTTGAGGACAGTGATGGTCAGTTGTCGTTGTCGAAGCGCAAGGCAGATTTCATGCGTGTCTGGGATCGTGTCAAGGGCGTGTATGCGGCCGACGGCATTATTCGTGGACGTTGCACCCGTCGTATCAAGGGCGGTATGGTTGTTGACCTCGGTGGTGTGGATGCTTTCCTGCCAGGTTCTCAGATTGATGTGCGCCCGGTGCGTGATTTCGATGCCATCATCGGCACCGAAATGGATTTCAAGATTCTCAAGATCAACGATCTTCGCAAGAACATCGTAGTTTCGCACAAGGTGCTGAAGGAAGAGAGTCTGAAGGAAGTTCGCGACAAGCTGCTTGAGAATCTGGAAGTCAACCAGATACTTGAGGGTACAGTCAAGAACATCACTGACTTCGGCGTGTTCGTTGATCTCGGTGGTGTTGATGGTCTGCTTCATATCACTGACCTGAGCTGGGGACGTGTTGGTCACCCGAGCGAAGTGGTGCAGCTCGATCAGAAGATCAAGGTCATGGTTTTGAACTATGATCCGGAACGTCGTCGCATCAGCCTCGGCCTGAAGCAGTTGTATGCCCATCTTTGGGAAGAGATCGATCTCAAGTATCGTGTCGGCCAGAAGGTTCAGGGTCGTGTGGTCAGCCTCGCCAAGTATGGCGCATTTGTTGAAGTTGAGCCGGGAATTGAGGGTCTGGTCCACATCAGCGAGATGAGCTGGACTCAGCACATCAAGCATCCGAACCAGGTAGTGCGCGAGAGCGAATACGTTCAGGTCGTTATCCTGAACATCGACAAGGAAAACAAGAAGATCAGCCTTGGCCTCAAGCAGGTAGAGGAAGATCCGTGGGAAGCTTTCGAGGCCAAGTATCGCGAAGGCACCCGTCACAGAGGCGTTGTCCGTGACTTGGTACCGTTCGGCGCATTTGTTGAACTGGTTGACGGCATAGATGGTCTGGTACACATCTCTGACCTCTCCTGGACACGCAAAGTGCGTCATCCGGGCGAAATCCTGAAGAAGGGTGAGGAGATTGAAGTCGTGGTGCTCAGCTTTGACCGTGACGAACGTCGTATCGCCCTCGGCCATAAGCAGGTGGAAGAGAATCCCTGGGATTCCTTCGCCCGTGATTTCCCGATCAACACCAAGACAACTGGTACGGTTGTCCGTTTGATCGAGAAGGGTCTTATCGTCGAAGTGCCGCACAAGATTGAAGGCTTCATGCCGAACAGTCAGATTTCGCGGAAGTATTTCGATGGCAAGAAGCGCAACATTCAGGTTGGCGACATTCTGAATCTGGTCATCACTGAGTTTGACAAGGAAGAGCGCAAGGTTATCCTGTCAAACGCAGCGGTGGAGAAGGAACAGCCCAAGGCCTCAAGTTCGACTCGTCCTCCCAAGGAAGACACCAAGGGCGGCGCGCGTTATGGCGGTGGCGTTGGAACAACCATCGGCGATACTCTTGGTGCTGATCTGAAGGCTGCGTTGGAACGTGCCAAGGCAGAGGAAAGTGCTGAGTCAGAAGACAAACCAGCCAAGAAAGCAAAGCCGAAGAAGAAGGCTGCCTCATCCAGCGTTAAAGCTAAAGCCACTCCTGCAACCGAAGAGCCCAAGGCTGAAGAAGCCGTTGCTGAAGAGCCGAAGGCTGAAGAAGCACCCGCTGAAGAGCCCAAGGCTGAAGAAGCCGTTGCTGAAGAGCCGAAGGCTGAAGAAGCACCCGCTGAAGAGCCGAAGGTTGAAGAAGCACCCGCTGAAGAGCCGAAGGTTGAAGAAGCACCCGCTGAAGAGCCGAAGGCTGAGGAAGCCGTTGCTGAAGAGCCGAAGGCTGAGGAAGCCGTTGCTGAAGAGCCGAAGGCTGAAGAAGCCGTTGCCGAAGAGCCGAAGGCTGAGGAAGCCGTTGCTGAAGAGCCGAAGGCTGAGGAAGCCGTTGCTGAAGAGCCGAAGGCTGAGGAAGCCGTTGCTGAAGAGCCGAAGGCTGAAGAAGCTCCGAAAGATGAGGAGTCGTCCAAGGAGTGATTTCTCTTTCGACAGAACCACATATCGTTCAGCCCACAGTCGCTTTTACGACTGTGGGCTGTCGTCTCAATCAGGCTGAAACCGATGCGGTTCAGGATACTTTTGCTTCGGCCGGGTATCGCATTGTTGAAGCCGATGACAGGCCGAACGTGCACTATGTGAACACCTGCACGGTGACCGGTCGTGCGGACCGATCTTCACGGCAATGGATACATCGTGTTCGCCGTGATTCTCCTGAGGCGGTGATCATAGTTGCCGGTTGTTTCGCCAACCGAGCTGTTCAGGAACTGGCGGATGCTGGCGAGGTGGACATCATCCTCGGGCAACGGGAGAAGATGTATCCCTTGAGGCATCTTGACGATCCGTTTCAGCGTCCGGAGAAGCCTGTCCTTGCCATAGAACCCGGGAATAGTGTAATCCACGCCTCGGTTGGGTTGCGGGTTACAGGACGTTCACGTGCGTTTCTCAAGATTCAGGACGGTTGTGATCACAGTTGTACATACTGCGCAGTGGCCCCGGCACGTGGTCCGTCGGTCAGTGCTCCCATTGCTGAAATCAAAGAATCGTTACGACGTATTGTGGATGCAGGCTTTGAGGAGGTTGTGTTCACTGGCGTTGACGTCTCAGACTGGCGTTCCGATGAGAAATCAAGGTTTATAAATGAACCTGATTTTGTTACACTGGTAGGCTTGGCTGTTGATGCAGGGTTACCTCGTGTTCGTCTGTCCAGCCTGGAACCATGGTCTCTTTCACCCGAACGTATTGAGCGGTTAGCCAGTCATGATGCCTGGTGTGAACATCTGCATCTCTCATTGCAGAGCGGCGATTCTGGCATTCTGAAGGCGATGAACCGAAGCATGGATTTGGGGGAATTACGTGAGGCGATGCAGGAATTGATCCGTCTTCGTCCGAAGGCCACTATCGGAGCGGATATCATCGCTGGTTTTCCTGGTGAAACTGAAAAAGCGTTTGAGGCGACGAAGTCGTTGATAGAAGAGGGCTGGATTCACTATCTTCACGTGTTCCCGTATTCAGCGCGTCCCGGTACCGCAGCGGCCAAGTTTAAAAAGCAGGTGGATTCGGAATCTTTGCAGAGACGGGCAGGTGAGTTGCGGCAGATTTCACGTATCATTAGAAAAAACAAAGTCATGATGGCGGTTGGAGAAAAATGTGAGCTGTTAGTGGAGCGAGACAAGCGAAGCGGGTACACAAAGAATTATCTTCGTGCTTCACTAGTGGGAGATTCGTCACGCGGCCCGGGCAAGCGTGTTGACGCTATGGTGACTGCCTACAACATGAAAACACTGACGCTGGAAGCTGAGGAAACGGATGAAGACCGGGTATAATATTCTTGAGAAAGATTTGCTGGATGATTTTTTGGCAATGGTTCAGATTGACAGCCCCTCGAAATCCGAACGTGGCATGGCGGATTGGTTGACCGAGAAATTGGTCTCTCTGGGCTGTAAAGTGGAGGAGGATGATGCTGGCAGCAAAGTTGACGGCAATGCTGGCAATCTTCTGGTTTATCTCAAAGGCAATACAGATGCTGATCCGCTTCTGTTAAGCGCTCACATGGATACGGTCGAACCGGCCAACGGTGTTGTGCCGATAATTGAAGACGGTGTCGTTCGCTCAAAGGGTGAGACGGTTCTTGGTTCGGACGACAAAGCCGGTCTGGCTTGTATAGTACAGCTGGCTCGTCTGGCGAAAGATCAGCCCGATGTTCCGCGTCCCGATCTGGAATTCTCTATTCACATCAGCGAAGAAGTTGGCCTGCTCGGTTCAAAGTTGATAGATGTCAGCAAGTTTCGTTCGAAAATAGGTTTTGTTCTGGACGACACTGACGCCCTTAAGGTGAATACTGGCAGTCCTGGCGCGGTACGTCTGGATTATACGGTTTATGGTAAAGCCTCTCATGCAGGGGTAGCTCCGGAGAAGGGGATCTCAGCGTTGAAGGTGGCCGCTGAGATTCTAGCCAAGATGAATTTTGGACGCATCGACGATGAGACGACCGCGAATGTCGGCAAGATTGAGGGTGGAACGGCATCGAATGTGGTGACTGAAAAGATCACGATGAGTGCTGAAGCTCGTAGCCATGATCCCAAGAAGCTGAAGGCTCAAGTTGATCATATGAATGGCTGTTTTGAGGAAGTTTGCAAAAAGTGGCAGGAAGCCAGCAAACACCTTTGGGAAGGTACCGAAGAAGGCCCGTTGCCTCGTTGGGAAGTGGACCAGGGCGAGGATTATGCGCCGGTAAAGTTCAGCGAGGATGATTACGGGGTGAAGCTGCCGATGGCGGCGGGGCGTTCGTTGGGCTGGGATATGGAAACGAAGGTCAGTGGCGGTGGAACTGACGGCAGCATCCTGACCCAGAAGGGCATTCCGAGCGTGGTTTTGGGTGTCGGCATGCGTGACATCCACTCGACGAAGGAAAACATCGCGATTTCAGATTTAAACGATGCGGCGAAGTTGTGTGTGACTCTAGTAACCATGCATGCACAGGGTGGTGTGAGCTGATTGTTTCAAGCAGGATACGGCAGATAGTATTGCCGCACAAAGTACTTGATTGATCGAATTATTGGGGGCACTTTCTTGAAAGTGTCCCCCTTTTTATGGATATGTTATGATGAGTCCTCGATTGAACTCTTTACCCCATGGCGGACTGAGATTCACTTGGGTCGCAGTGGGTGTAGCGGCGGTGATCTGGTATTTCCTGTTTGCAGTGCCGGGTGTGAATTTTTGGGGGTTGATCGCTCCCGCAACTCTGGTTCTGGGTGTGATTGGCGCGCCGTTGGTGTACAGGGACACCTTCACCGCATCCGGAAAAGAATGGTTGCGATACTTGGGATTGGGCATGGCTGGAGCGGTCGCTCTATACGTCATCTTCTGGGTCGGAAATGAGGTGGTCGCGTTGATCCCATTCATGGGCGAACAGCAGGTGGAGAACGTTTATGCGACCAAGGCGCAGGCCAGTCCGAACCTGATCGCGGCGTTGCTGCTGTTTCCTATTGGTCCGGGTGAGGAATTGTTCTGGCGTGCCTGGGTGCAGCGTGCGTTGATGGCGAAATACGGACCGTGGAAAGGATTCGCGATAGCGACATTCTTCTACATAGCAATCCATATTCCCAGCATGAACCTGACTTTACTGGCAGCTGCGGCGGTGGCTGGGATATTCTGGGGATTGCTGTACATGAAGGTCGGGCATATCGGCCCCGGGCTCGTGAGCCACGCTTTGTGGGATGCTGCTGTATTTGTCTGGTTCCCGCTTGGGTGAACTGGTGTAATTCACTATAAAACTCAGAAGGCAGAGCACCTTGGAAGGTCTGCTGTTCTGTCGTCTCATTCCTCCCGTGGAGTTAGTGAACTGAATTTGCTCAGAGCAACAAATGCCCGGCTTTCTTAGCTGGGTGTTTTTGTTAGGTGTTGGGTGGTTATTCTACCCACAGAACATGACTATCATTCGTTTGGAAATATACAGGGGAATCACTATGCTTATCAGCACAGAAAGAGCAAATTATATGTCCTGATCTTCTGGATACATTTGGAGGCAGTGTGCAGGTATTCTGCGACGAGAGTTACTCTAGCAATTCGAATATTCAATCACCACACTCTACATTGGTAGGTGTAGCAATCCCCTTAGTGAAATTGAGATCATTCTCCCGCGAAATGTTCAATCTAAAAAAGGAGTTCTTTGACGTTACAGAACTAGCAGATTTTGAGATTAAAGGACATAAATTGTTAAATAGGAACAAGTTTAAGAATACAAACTCTGATCTCGTAGACCAATATTTTGAATTTATCAGAGAAGTGTTTGGGCTTTGCCATAGATATGAGATTAAGTTATTTTCTGTAACTTTAAGGATGGATGGGAAAGAAGATGGGCTGAAATGCAAGACTGAAGACGATCTAAGATTACCAATACATTATCAGTTTCTTCTAGAACGAATAAACCAGCATGTGAAAGAAAGCTCTTACATATCTGTTGCAACACTAGTATTCGATCAAATGGGTCAAAGGACAGACAGGAACAGATCTGCCGCGTTTACGAATTATATGTATAAAAACGTAAATGGCCAGAGATTTGCGGCTAACGTATCGATAATACCGTATTTTGTTGATTCATCCGTATCTGAGGGCGTTCAAGTTGCAGACTTACTTGCATACATTGTGAATTCGTATCGTGAGGGCAGAGTAGAGTTGAAGGAGTTTTTTGATCTGGCTAGCGATCTTCAGTTCAAGAGCATCGGAAGAAATATGTTTGGATTCAGATATAAAAGAAAAATGGGAACGGCGGCCTCAGCCCGCGGCGTCTCCGATTAGGAGACACACCGTTCCCGAACACAGTATAGCCCTATACGTCTTTAAAGTCAATACTCAAAGCTGAAGAATATGTTTCAAGTATACTCCATCGGAGCAAACAGGCATAAGCAAACGAATAATCATCAATCGATTTATCCCCTGGTCAGCTTCTCGATGACTTCCTGCGGGCCGGAGATCAGGAGTACGTCTCCGTGCAGTAGTTCAAGGTTAGGATCGGGAACCACACTTTCGAGAACGCCTGACTTTTCTTCTGAGCGTCTGCGGATGATGAGCACATCAACCCGGTGAGTGTTACGAAGGTCGAGCGATTTGAGCGTTTTTCCGGCAAACTGCACGGGCAGCTCGATTTCCGCCATGGAATAGCCTGGTAGCAGCGGCGATTTGCGCAGCTTGTTAACGACGTGAATGTTCGAATCGAGTGATCCAGCGAGGTCGCGTTTGATCATCTCGTCGCTGTAGGCGATAGCGACATCGTCACGGTGTATGCTGCCGATGATACGCCTGGGGTCAGTCGGATCAACGACGGGTAATTCATCCAGCGTGCGTTGAGCGAACAATCGCATCACGATGTCGAGTGTATCATCTGGACGGAAGAATGATGGTGTCAGATCAGCGATGTCTCCGGCAACGAGGATAGGCTCGAGCGCTTCCACATCGAAAAGGATTTGCCGGAGTTCGTGGAATGATACGTGTCCGATGAGGTGGTTATCTCGATCCACTACGAACACAGTTGAGTGTTCAGCGGACTCGCTGATCTTGTCCAGCAGAGGCCGTAGCCGGGTGTTATCCTGAACCGCAATAAACTCCTCACGCATGATCTCGCTGACCTGAATACCTTTCAGGACATTTATCTCACCAACCTGTCCGAATTTGATCCCTTTTGCAGCCAGCTTGACGGTGTAGATGCTCTCCTTCATGAGCCGTCCGCCAAAGATTGTGGCGATAATCGAGGACAGCATCAGGGGGAGAATGATGGCGTATCCACCGGTGAGTTCGAAGAGGATGAGGATAGCTTGGAGCGGAGCCCGTGTGGCGGATGCTACGACCGCTGCCATACCGACGAGCGCATACGGTCCGAAATTCGGCGCGACGAGGTCGGGAGTGATCATGTGGGCACCATACCATACGACACCGCCGGTCATTGCCCCGATGAACAGAGAGGGTGCGAGGATACCGCCTGATCCACCCGACCCGAGAGTGGCGGAGGTTGCGAAAATTTTACCTGCGATCAAAATGAGCAGCAGTCCGAGTCCCAACTCGCCACGTAAGGCAATCTCGATGAATTCATAACCAACGCCGTACACATGTGGCAGGCCAAACGCGCCCAGCGTACCGATCACAAGACCGCCGATGGCTGGCTTGGTCCAATCCGGAACCTTCAGATTCTCGAAGAAGGTTTCGGTACTATCGAGGACTTTGGTGAAGCTGACCGCAACCACTGCGGCGGCGAAGCCCAGGACGACGTAATGGATCAGCTCAAGAGGGCTGGTCAGGTGATACTCTGGTACCGCGAACGCTGGTGAAGCTCCGAGGACCGACCGTGATATTGCGGTTGCGGTGACTGAAGCTACGATGATGGGGCTGATGTTGGCGATGGCGAAGTTGCCGAGGACGATTTCCAAGGCGAACAGCATACCGGCGATGGGTGCGTTGAAGGTTGCCGCGATACCAGCGGCCGCTCCGCACCCGACAAAGGTCTTCATTTTTCTAGCGCTGACCTTGAACAACTGGCCCAGAATGGAGGCCATTGTGCTACCGATCTGGACAATTGGCCCTTCAGATCCGGCCGACCCGCCAGTGCCGATAGTTACCGCCGATGCCACCACTTTTGCCGCCGCGACGCGTCCGCGAATAATCCCCCCCTTGACGGCAACTGCAGCCATCACCTCGGGGACACCGTGTCCCTTGGCTTCGGGGGCGAAGAAAGTTACGATTGGTCCGACAATCAGCCCGCCGATGACGGGTATCGCCAGACGCCAATACCAGGGAAGTTCGAGCAGGAACTCATAGCTAGGTTCGACGATGCCGAAGGCACTTAATTCGATTGCGTGAATGGCGATGCGGAATCCGACAGCACCATAGCCACCGATCACACCGATGACTACACCCATGAGTATGTTGAAGGTGTACTCATGAGTAGGGATCAGACGGAACTCACGTGAAATCCATTTCAGGATTCCCAGACGCTCATGTCGCTCTGGTTCAGTTGCAATCAAGTCGAACTCCGCCAAACCGGACTAAGATAGTTTGGCTTGTGGATGGATGGGTTATTAAAAATCGCGGATGAAGGTACATCAGCGGTTGAGGTTACGCGTCCAGGCGCTCTCCGAGAATATTCGTGAAGCGATGTACCTTCAAATCAAAAGTTCTTGCCGGAGTTTTGATAGTGACTGTCTGACCGGGCTTCGTCCCGCGAAGTTGTTGACCAATGGGAGAGAGTATGGATATCATCCCCTTCTTGACATTCATCTCTTCCGCCAGAACCAGTTCGTAAGTGTATTTCTTGTTGCTCTCGATCTCTTCGAGGTCGACGACGGAGTAGAGACCAACCGTGTTCTTGTCAACGTCGTTCAAGTCAATTGTGGCCAGACGCATGTGTCGGTGGCGTAGCTGTTGCAGCCGAATGGCACAGTAATTCTGCCTTTCCTTGGCCGCTTCATATTCAGCGTTTTCTGATAGATCGCCCTTTTGCCGAGCCTCGTCAATGCGGACAGGCAAATCGACTTCCAGCTCACGGGTGATTACTGCAATTTCCTGCTGCAGTTCCTTGCGGACAGCTTCGACTCGATCGTTCATCCTGCGTTTCCTGCTGTTAACCATTCATAAAAGACATAAAAAGGCATCGGGGAAACCAGTAATGTTGGTTCCCCGATGCACTCTACGCTTAAATCTATCTCAAACAACATGTAATCGCAAGAGGAACTCGGGCCAATATTGAGAGATACCTCCAAGTTCGGAGCTCCGAACTCTTGAGTTTCTTAATCAGGACATGGAAAAGCGAGCATATTGAGTTAAATTAGAGAAAGGTATTTGTTTGCATCACGATTTCTTCGCTCACTTGCATGATAGAGCATTGTATTGGTTGCCGGAACAGTCGGCGTGGGCACAGGAGAACTTTGATCCCCCCAATAACGGAAAGGAGCTATTCATGACTGCACCCAAGGGATTTCACAGTAGTGATCTGTTTTCGAAACTGACTGTGGACGAGATCAAGCGACTGGATGAGGTATCCTTCACCAAAGATTTCGCTGAAGGTGAGAGCGTCTTTGAATTCAACCAGGCTTGTTCTCATCTGTACATGTTGATGGAAGGAACAGTCCATCTCATGTTGCCATCGGGAGATGGTCAGTTCGATTTTGCTTTCGCCAAAGTCGCAAAGAATGAGATCTTCGGTTTGTCTTCGCTGATGAAATCACCTCGCTACACTGCTGCAGCCAGAAGCATGACGAGTTCTCGTGTGTTAATGATTGAGGCTGATCCGCTGATTAAGATTCTTGAGCAGAACCAGGTTGTGGGGTTTGATATTATTAACGCGGTATCTCGGATTTACTATCATCGTTACCTGTCAATGCTTCGTAAGCTCAAGGATATTGTCGACCACGCGTTGGAGATCGAATAGGGTTTGTGAGCTGCTAGAAACTGACTCAAAGAAAATCTGCCACGGACTGAAGTCCGTGGCAGGTATTGTTTTCTATCTTTTTCTCCAGACTCAGATCTTACTTCTTCAGTTCCGCAATCAATGCCGGGAGTACTTCCATCGCATCTCCGACGATCCCATAATCCGCGACTTTGAAGATAGGCGCATCGGCGTCTTTGTTGATGGCGACGATGGTCTTGGAAGTTGTCATTCCGGCGAGGTGTTGAATCGCACCGGATATTCCGACAGCGATGTAGAGAGTCGGCGAGACGACTTTTCCTGTTTGACCAATCTGTTCAGAGTGCGGACGCCAGTCCGTATCAACGACTGCACGGCTTGCGCCGACGGCGGCGTTGAGAGTTGCAGCCAGATCCTCGACGAGCTTGAAGTTCTCTTCCTCTCTAAGACCCCGTCCACCGGCTACAATCCGGTCGGCTTCGGCGACATCAATCTTCTCACCACCGGCCTTGCGTGTTTCCACGACCTTGGCTTTGGCTGTGAAGTCGATGGAGAGGTCAACTCGTTCTCCAGCTCCGGCGTTTGCCACCGCATCGAAATTATTCGGGCGAGTGGAAACGACCATCGGCAGCGCTTTGGATTTCACGGTGCGATAGACCTTGCCGGCATGTTCGGGACGAGTGGCGACAATCTGTCCGCCATCCGCATCGAGACCGGTAACATCTTCTATCAGTCCGGCATCCAGCTTGGCTGCAACCCGCGGAGCCAGTTCGCGTCCACGTGTAGTCGCTGGAATCAGGCATACAGTCGCACCAGCTTGACCTGCGGCCTCAGTGACCGCGATCAGGTGTGCTTCCGGGATGTAGTTGTCGTGGTCGGCAGCATCGACAGCGAAGATTTTCTCCGCTCCGTGGTTCTTGATGGCTTCAAAGTGGGCATCGAGACCGTTGCCAATTACGACGGCGTTCATCGCTCCACCCAGGGTTCCGGCCAGCTTCTTCCCTTCGCTCAAGGCTTCGAGGGAGGCCTTTTTCAGGCTGCCGCCGGACACTTCACAGTAAACTAGTACACTCATGGCGATCCTCCCTTTTTTATTCAATAACCTTGGCTTCATCACGCAGCAAACGAACCAGCTCGGGGACAGCTTCCGCGCCTTCGCCGACGATTTTTCCGGCTGGACGTTCCATCGGATATGTCATGCCGGTGGTTTCAACATGGGCCTCGCCAGCGTCCGCATCAATAGTCTCGATGGGCTTCTTCTTGGCCATCATGATACCCTTGAGCTTGGGATAGCGGGGTTCATTCAGACCTTTCTGAGCGGTGATGATGCAGGGCAAGTTCGCCTCGAAAACTTCGCTGCCGCCCTCGATGTTGCGTTCGGCCTTCAACGATGTATCGCCGACTTCCAGCTTGCTGACTTCGGTGATACACGGCATGTCGAGCAGAGCGCCGACCATTGGTCCGAGAGCCGTGGAATCGTCATCGGTGGCTCTGTAGCCCGCGAAGATCAGGTCGTAGTTACGATCCTTGATCACGTTCGCGATGGCTTTAGCGGTGGCGAGTTGATCGGATGGACCGTCACGCTTGATAAGCATGGCGTTGTTTGCACCCATAGCGAGGGTTTTGCGTAAAGCCTCGACATTGTTTTCCGCACCGCACGCTATGACAGTCACTTCTCCGCCATTTTTTTCAACGAGCGCCAGCGCTTCTTCGGCGGCGTATTCGTCGTATGGGCCAAGCACCCAGTTCAAGTCGCGCGTCTCGATGCCGGTTTTTTCAGCGTTCAACCGGATCATGGCGGCCGTGTCGGGCACTAGTTTCACCAGTACCGCGATGTTCATGCTCCCTCCGTCGTTGAGTTTTATGTCAGTATTGCAGAATGGCTCGAATATAGGGAGGATAGACAATTTCTGCCAATCCACGAGAAGCGCTCCGGGGCGGGAGAGGCGGATGTGGCATTTCGGGGAAGTGCGGGTCTACCGTCATTCATGGTGATCCAAATATTCGAGATGTGAGAGAACAGGGTTGATCCGCAAGTTATGAGGTGCGTGTCTATTTTCTCAGGACTCAGGACTCAGGTCGGATAATCCGCGCTTGCACAGCAAGCACGGGCCTATCTTACCACAGGCCTATCTTACCACAGGCCTATCTCATGTCATGCTCAAATTGGAGGTGTTGTGGAAAATCGTCACGAAAGCCCGTGGGTTATCAGCCAGAAACGCGTTCCCTACGGACACACTGACAAGATGGGGCATGTGTACTATGGTCATGCGCTATTGTATTTCGAGATGGGTCGTACGGAGTGGATGCGTGAAGGTGGTATGACCTATCGCCAGTTCGAGGAGGATGGCCTCTTTGTGCCGGTGGTGGAAGCGTATGTGAGATACCGTGGTCGCATCTTCTACGACGATTTGATAGAGATTTCGACCTCGGCGACCAGTGTCGGACGTACCCGCTACAAGTTCTTCTATGAGATGAGGCGGGCAGGGGAAGAGAAGGTGTTGTATGAGGGCAATACGGTTCATGGTATTGTCGACTCGAATGGTCGGCCGAAACGTGTTCCACCGATGTTTATTGAGATGCTTGAACGGCTCGGAGAGAACAAATCCGAAAAAAGCTAATGGGTGATTCGTCTACTCAGGGAACGAATGGAGTAATGAGTTCGTTCAACAGGTTCAAGGGTCCATTCCAGTATATTGACTCTCCGGTTCGGGAGAGTGTACCTTACAGGTTCAACCTGCCAGTTCACAGACTTGGAGTGCTTCGGGACGTTTCGCTATCAATTGGTAAACACAGTCGCATGGTCAGAATGTTAGATTATGTGAGAGCATAGCAAGCGGTCCCCGGCGAATCTCCCGGATTCGTCACAGGCTTACCAAGGACGTTCATGAAAATAGTTTCTTTCAGAGCATGTTCGACACTCACTACGTGCGTAGTGTGCCTGCTCGTTGTTTTGTTGTCTTCAAGCACGGCGTTGGCGGCTCCCTTTACGGTTCTCGAGGAAAACTCTCGTGAGATGATTGTTGAAATGAATCTGACGAGTTGGGAAGAGCAGGCCTATGAAGATGGTGTATACCATCTCCCGGTGGGTTCAGGAGTTGACAGTCGTGAAGGTATGCGGTTGACTCCGTACTTCTCACGCTTGATTGGTTTGCCTTCAAGTGTAAAACCCCAGGTGATTGTTGAAGAAGTTCGCTGGGGTGATTATCTGCCTGGTCTGGCGCCTTATGGCGACTTACCTGCTGATAATCTGCCTGTCCCCAAGTTGCAGAATCTTGGACCGGTGGTTGTAAGTGAGCCGTACGAATGGCGTGGGCGTAATGTGGCGCATCTGTTTGTGGTGCCGGTGCGTGAACAGGGAAATGGCGTTCTTCCGCTCGAGTATTTGCGGCTAAGGATAGTTTATCCGTCGCGTGATCCCGGGTTACGCGCGGTTCCAGATCGTCTTGTGGCCCAGGGTCTTCTCAATGGTGAGACGGCTCAAGGGTGGGCGAAGCCGAGACAACCCGTTATTCAGCGCGGCAGTATAGCCTCCTCACTCGATTGGCCGGACGGGCAGATGGTCCGTATCGAAATTGAGCAGGAAGGAATCTACGAGATCAGTGCGACGTCGCTGGATGCGCGTGGAATAGACATCAGTGGCTATGATCCTCGCAAATTCCGGTTGTACAACAATGGCGGCCAGTTGTTGCCAAATAACGTAGCCGAGGAACGTCCGGACTCGTTGATCGAGAACGCTATGCTCGTCGATGGTGAGGATGACGGCAGTTTCGACAATGGTGACCGGATCATCTTTTATGGTCGTTCAGTCAACACCTGGGAACCGAATCCAACACCTGGCACTTTTGAGCACACCAACAATCCTTATACCCGACGCAATGTCTATTGGCTGGAAATAAGCAACACCGGGCCTGACGGCAAGCGGATGCAGGACATGACACCCTCACAAAATGATCCGGTTACTTTCGAGACCAATGTGGGAAGATCACGGACTTTTGTCGATAATGACCTGTTGATCTTTTACAGCAACTCTAATCCGGAATCAGGTTTGAAATGGTACGCCCGGGAGCTGGTGTCTGGTGAACAGTACTCAACCAGTTTTGATGCTCAGCATCCGTTGGAGGAGACGGACGCCAACCTCTGGATCATGTTCGAGAATATCAGTGGATACAACAATCTGGCAGTTATTCAGATCAATGGGGTTGTGCTGGATACTTTTACGGTAGCAAACGAACATCGCCTGGTACCTATCCCTGATAACCTGCTTCGTCATGGATCAAATAATTTCACCTTCAAGTTGTTGGGTGGGCAGGTCTATTTCAACGCTATCGAGGTTGATTATCTACGCGAGTTGAAGACCGATACTGGTCGTCTCGACTTTGATCAGCTTAACCAGGATGGTGTAGCCCGTATCACGCTGGAGGGAATGGATAATCCCTTGATGCTTGATGTTAGTGATTTTGCAAATGTGAAGTATTCCAGCGGAACAACGGCAACGTTCTCAAATATGGTCAGTGATCCTCATCGCATGATCGCGGTTGAGGATGACCTGCTGCTGGACCCGGTGAGCATTGATCAGGACGGATTGGGTGCGCCCGATTATCCGAATGGTCTGCGTGATCCGAATCTATCCCCGAGTACAATCTATATCTACCACTCCGATTTTGAAGCTGGCGTCAAACAGTTCGAGGCTTATGTCGAAGAGCGGGATCAACGCGAAATCCTCTGTGTGGATGTTGACGACGTTTTCAACGAATTCGCCTGGGGTTTGTATGACCCAACGGCAATCCGTGATTATCTGTCCTGGGCCTACCACAATTACGCTGTAATGCCTGAATCAGTGATGCTCGTTGGTGATGGGGATTACGATTATCGCAACATCATCTCCGACGCTGACAAAAACTGGATTCCTCCTTATGAGAATGGAGTCCTCTGTCGTGACTATTGGTACGCAGAGTTTTTCGATAATGAAGTGGAACAGATTTCTGGTATTCAGATGGTGGTGGGTCGTTTGCCAGTTCAGACCAACAGCGAGCTGGAAGTCTTCCTGGACAAGCTGATTCGTTATGAGAATGACAGCGATCTGGGTTCGTGGCGTTCTCGTCTGGTTATGGTGGCCGATGATGAATATGTCGAAAATGGTCCGCGAGTTTCCGACCAGATCCATATGCAGCAGGCGGAAGCGTTCGCGACTGAAGCAGCTCCCGATTTCATAACCGTCAAGAAGATCTATATCGGAACGTATGCCACTACATTTGATGCTCAGACCGGTGGTCGACGTAAGCCTGGCGCTACCGCGGCCCTGTTGAACGAGATCAATCGTGGTGCGTTGATAGTCAGTTACATAGGCCATGGAAACGCTCATGTCTGGGCGCATGAATCAGTGCTGCTGGACACGCGTGACAACCAACTGATCGACAGCGGTGATCGCACTCCATTTTACCTGGCTGCGACGTGTTCCTGGGGACATTTCGATCGCCCCCTGAACGAGGCGCACCCTGAACAGCTTCTGGTCAAGCCGGGTGGAGCGATCGGTGTGGTTGCGGCTTCTCGCCTGACAAACGCATACAGCAACAACCGTTTTGCGCTGGCCTTTTATGAACGTGTTTTTGATCGGGAAGCGGGCTTATCTGCTGGTGAAGCGTTACAGCTGGCTATGATTGACAACCCGGATGGTACTAACAAGTATTACCATTTCTTTGGCGATCCGAACATGAAGCTGGCTCTGCCGAGTTTGGATGTGGCGTTAACCAGCGTTGATCCTGACAGTCTGACGGCATTGGGCACTGCTCGTATCAGCGGAGAAGTGCGTGATGCTGATGGCGTCGAATTACCGGATTTTGATGGAGAAGCGGTTGTCACGGTTTACGACAGCGCGGACACCTTGACATATACCTTCAAGGGCCCTGATGGACAACCTCACAGCAGCATGGATTATCAGGTAAGTGGTGGAACTCTTTTTCGTGGGTTGGTATCGACGACCGCAGGTGAGTTGAATGCAGAGTTTATAGTGCCTCGGGATGTGAAGTACGGCAGCCAGAACGGCAGCGTTCATATGTACGCTTTTAACGATGAAACGGACGGTGTTGGTGCAACCAGCGGTTTGAAGATCTCGACCCAATCGGCGAGTTCGACTGACCATACTCCTCCTGAGATCACGGTCTATTTCGACCATCCAAACTGGCGTGAAGGCGATTTGACAACCTCCTCGCCGACCTTGTTTATCGAGCTGGATGATTCGAGTGGAATCAATCTGACCGGTGAAATCGGGCACGACATCCGTGCGGTTATCGACGGTGATAAGGAGATTGTTCTGACGGAAGCGTTTGTATATGACCGCGACAGTTATGTAAAGGGCTCAGCGGAAGAAAGACTGTTCGAGCTCGAGCCGGGTCTTCATCAGTTGGAGATCTGGGCTTGGGATAACGCCAATAATTTCGCGCGTACCGAGACCAGCTTCATGGTTGTGGATGCCAGCCAGGAGATCACATTGAACAATGTGCTCAACTGGCCGAATCCGTTTGAGGATCGTACCAGCTTTACCTTTGAACTGTCCACTGACGCGGAAGTTACGATCAAGATATTTACAGCAAGCGGGCGCAAGATTCGGAAGATTGGTCCATTGCAGGGGCGGGCTGGGTTCAACTATCCATCTGACGCAGCAACTAATTCCCTGGAATGGGATGGGTTGGATGACTATGGCGATCCGATTGCAAACGGTGCCTATTTGTATGTTATCAAAGCAACCTCCCTATCGGGTCAGAGTGATGAGGCGGTTGGCAAACTGCTTAGAATACGATAACTTCGCAAATTCAATCTTATCATAGAACCATTGTAACGAGGGTGAAGTCATGAGCAGGATGAGTTGGGCGCGACGGATCGCAGTAATCGCCCTGATCGCGTTTGTTGCTGGAGGTATCGGGTCAGCACGGGCGGAGAGCGTTTCCCAGGCGGGTGTGCTATTTCTGAAGATTTCTCCGGGCGCACGTCCTGGCGGAATGGGTGAGGCATT
>CAJVXH010000062.1 GCA_913009835.1 uncultured bacterium | reverse complement strand
ACTCTACCTACATACAGGCTTGTAGTGTCTGAGTGTTATATTCGGTATGGTTCTTCTCGCAAACTGGTTTTTGTATTATTATATCTTATATTTTTTTTTTTTTTTTTTCAAGCAGAAGACGGCATACGAGATATATCAGTGTGACTGGAGTTCAGACGTGTGCTCTTCCGATCTAGATTATAACTCAATCTTCTGGATCTGAACAGATTCAAGAGATTGAGTTTAATCTTCCAAAAGCAGGCTTTCCGCTAGAAGAAGTGGAGAAAATACTAGTAAAAACAGCTCTTGAAAGAAACCGGTGGAATCAATCAAAAGCTGCCAATTTTCTCTCGATTTCACGTGATACTCTGCGCTATAAAATGAAGAAGCACCGCTTACTCTCATCGAAGGGGACTAAAGATTCCGATGAGGACTAGGTTTGGTTTGCTTCGGTGACAATTTATATTGGATAGTACTCACGGTAATTTCCTACCGTCAATATCCGATCCCTCCCTGATCATACTCCTCGGCTGTGACAACACGCGCCTTTTGAAAAGAGTCATATGGCTCTCTCCGTTGGGCTATTTGGCCCAAATTCTCATCTTCATGAGGGAAACCCAATCACTCATCTATTGCTCCGAGGGTTCCGTGAATGGGAGGGGAAGGTCATGTTCCGGACTAATTATTTAGTATAATCGCGATAAATTACAATATAACAGTAATTATGGTACCTTTTACTCAAATCAGTGTACCTCATACCTCGTCTGGAATGTTCTTTGCCTCCACTCCTCAGAGTAACTCGACGAAGCGCATAAACCGGGCTTCCCCAGTGAGGGAGATCTGGCATTCGCTGTGTGTTTCGAGAGGTGCAGGGATTTTAGCGTTGCATGGCTGATGAGAACAGTTCGTCAGGAATGTGTATTGAGTGCTGGAACTTGTTCTGGAGCAGTCATCCTCAGCCCTTGCATAGACACGGATATGAATCACCGGAGACTGAAATGTTTCTCCGGTTTACATGTTTCCAGGAGTGATGAAATGAGAACAGGGTCTAGCCAGAAGCTGAGCTTTGAACTGGGGATATCATCCATACTCCTCGTGATTCTGCTAATGTTGCCCGTTTACAGTGCTGCAGAATCGATACCATGGGAGTTCTCTGGTCAATATGATGCCATGATCCATCAACCTCATCGGATTGCGATGACAAATGATGGGAACTTCTGCATTTCCGAGCCCAGACGCAATCGTGTTAGAGTATTATCCATGGAAAACAGGATAGTTGCTAACATATTGGTTAACAGGCCATTAGCAATCGGGGTTACTGTTGATAATTTGATTTTGATAGGGCATGACCAACAGGTAGATGCTTACAATCTAGACGGTAGCCGTGTTTATTCCCTTGGAATTGGTGCAAATGAATTTGAAATGCCCAATGACATAGCCGTTTCGAGGACAGGGGATATATTTGTCACAGACTGCAAAGGTCATCGTGTAAAAGTATATGATCGTGACGGTAATCGCATATTTTCATTTGGTGAATCGGGTTATGAAGCGGGACAGTTCTATTTCCCGTCTGGAATTGCATTGAATAGCGATGAGAGCGAGATTTTTGTCGCAGATCAAGCGAACGCTCGCATTCAAGTGTTCGATATTGAAGGAAATTTTCTGCGTGAGTTCGGACAGATCACGTATGAAGTCGACAATGTTGGTGTGTTCGAAGAAACATTCAGCCGTCCGCAGGCTGTAGAAGTTGACAATCTCGACAGGGTCTATGTTTCGGACTTGACTCAGAACAACGTTCAGGTGCTAACAAGCGACGGTGAGTTCCTGAATTTCATCTCGGTGAACGAACAAAATGAGATGTTGTTTTCACTACCCATGGACATGACCTTCCATGGAAAAGAACTTCTTGTTACCTCAACACTCGGATCGAAAATTCAGGTATTCACCATTGCTGATCTGCCTGAGATCATCGATCCGCCTGCACAAGATCCAACAGAACTGCCCAATATCTACAGCCTTCAGCAGAACTATCCTAATCCTTTCAACCCTGGGACGACGATTTCCTTCACCCTGGGCGATGCTGGAGCAGCTCAGTTGGTTGTCTGGAATATTCTTGGACAAAAAGTTGTCACACTGGTGGACAGAGACTTGTCAGCAGGTCCACACTTGGTTCATTGGAACGGTCGATCGTCAACCGGTATGGGCGTTTCGAACGGTTGCTATATCTACACACTTGACGTGTCGAACACTTCCGGTAATATGGTTTTCAGCAAGAATCGCAAGATGATCCTGCTGAAGTAACCACTCCATACTCGAGAAATTCATGAATCTGTCTATAGATTGGGGACGCAACGTGAGAAGCACTCTAATAAGCTGCATAATCGTCGCGGCGTTTGCCCTGCTGATACCATGCACAGGATTGGCACAGTTTAGCGAGCTTGATGAACTACAGCCTCCTCATGACGATTCCAACGCGATATCCTGTCCAAGTTGTCATGTTCCTTACGGCACGGTTCCAGATCCTGTTCCAGCGGACTGGATTACGACGACGGTTTGCTGGAGTTGCCACGCGGAAGGCGGTGTCGCTCAATACCAGAACGTGCATTCTGTAGGCGTGACGATGTATTGCGAGGATTGCCATAATCCACACATGCATCAGTCACAGTTTTCGCAATACTATCTGGATGAAACGATTATTACGCCGAATAGTGGCAACAGGCGTATGGCGTTCAATGACTCAACAGATTTCATTCATGGTGCCGTGGGCTATTATCAGCCCTATGACGGTGTTTGTGAGACCTGCCATACGCAGACAAACTACCACCGTAATAATGCCAGTGGCGATCACGACCATAACGTGGGCACAAACTGCATCGAGTGTCACACTCATGAAAATGGTTTCATTGGATCCTGCGACTCCTGCCATGATTCTCCCCCGCAGACCGGTGCGCATTTAGCTCACTTCGATGGTGATACCGAGCTTGCTGCCTATGGTGAGACCGACAACATTTCGACAACAGATTCATACATTTTCAGCTGTGGTACTTGCCATCCTATCTCCGGCGATATGCATCAGAACGGCACGGTTAATATCGAGCTATACAGCCTCGATTCACCAGCGGGTAGTTTGAAATCGCTCAATCCTGATTCTGCTGGCTATGCGCCTGGTCCAGAAGTATTTCAGGATGCACATGGTATCGATTACACCTTGGGCACATGTTCTAACGTTTATTGCCACAGCGAAACAGAGTGGTCCTCCCCGGATCCGATTTCTCAGCCTCTGATCGATGGGGATGGTTACATCATGCTCGATGAAAATGGGAACTTGGTGTACGACCCTTATGTCGTCACCACCACTCCGTCATACACAGATATGAACTGGGGCGATACTGGCCTGACCTGTAACAGCTGTCATCGCAATGCGCCACAGACCTTGTACCCCGAAGTTCAGGCTGGGGTGGGAAATTCTCATGCTACTATCGATGAATGGGGCTACGAGAATCTCCATGCCTACAACATGTCGTTTGCACCACTTGGATGCAGAACTTGTCATTACAACACTGTAACCCTCGACATGACCTGGACCCGAATTGCTGGAGATATCACGATATTCGATGATGTTGCGATTGCGAACAAATCCGCCCATGTGAACGGATTCATGGATGTCGTTTTTGATACCGTGAATACGATTACCTATAACAGCACTTTTAGCACAGCTAACATTGCGTATGACCATGAAAACAAAACCTGCTCTGATGTTGCCTGTCACCTGGCACAGACGACTCCTGAGTGGGGCAAACCGTACAGGTGGGGCTGGGGTTCGGTCGAGTGCGACCAATGCCACCGTTATGGTGGGCCGTGGCCACCTCTTGCAGCCCGCGATGTTCATCCAGTGGACATGCAAGGACTGGAATGCATCGACTGTCATGATGTGGATATCCATGGTGGTGGAAACTGAAAGGTTCCCCAGAATCTATTGAACAGATTCTAGCGTTATTCTGGAACAACGAGCTGTTGTGAACGCTACATCATATTCATTCAGAGATTCATCAGAATGAGAGTTAAATTCACTATACCTGCCTGGATTCTCGTCATGACGATCTTGGCTTGGTTGTTGATGTATTCTGGGATTTCAAATGTACAGAGTCAAGTCACTGAGCTAGATGAGATCCAGCCGCCACACAATGATTCCAACAGCATTTCGTGCCCGAGTTGTCATGTTCCATTTGGCTCTGCGCCAGATCCAGCTCCCCCTGAGTGGATCTCGGACGTTGTGTGCAAGAGCTGTCATATTGAGGGCGGCCAGGGAAGGGTAGTTGATTACCATATTTCTCCAACGTACGCCGACACTACGTACTGCACTGACTGCCACAATCCCCACACTCACCAGAATATATTTCCTCACTACTATCTCTATTCTCAGGTTGACACACCGAATAGCGGTAGAAGACCTCTCGCATTCCGCGACAGCACTGATTTTGTCCATGGATCAGAGGGCGTTTACTCACCTTACGATGGCGTTTGTGAGATCTGCCATACGTTGACCAATCATCATCGTAATGATGGTGAAGCTCCTTCTCAGGATCACCATTCAGAAGCAAACTGTGTTGTCTGTCATCCACACGTGGATGGATTCAGACCGACCGCAGGGGAATGCACGGACTGTCATGACCATGCTCAGCCAGAAGGGAATGGTGAATACAGGAGAATCATTGCCGATAGCCTCGGAACGGTTGGTGACTTCTCGAAGAGTTCACATCATTATTTCGGCAACATTACTAGTGAAGATTGCATTGTTTGCCATAACATGCAGCAGCATCAGTCACTAAGCGATCCACAGGTGATGTTGAACAACGTTGATACCGGCGACACCATCAGGTATACAGGCGATCCTCAATCCCTCGAAACGTTCTGTATTGCTTGTCACGATGCCAATGGTGCCAACGGTGACCTAAGTCCTTTCAGCGATGATATGAATGTCCCGGATATAGGCTCATACTGGACAAATTCTGCTCATCAGACGGGTGGTTCAACCAATTCCGGCTATACCTGCGTTGGGAATGGTCTGACCACTGGCTGCCACGGAAACGGTCATGGATCTCAGAATGTCAAGCTTCTGAATGATGAACAAGTCATTGACTATTCCACGTTTTGCTTCAATTGCCACACGGAGGGGATGGTTGAGAATCATGCGCTCTCTGGTTCTGTGGACGATATCCAGGAGGCATTCAGCCAGTCAGTAAAGCACAACATTGGCAGCACTTTCGACATTGAGGGGACCACCTACGAGCTTCATTGTTCAACATGTCATAACCCGCATATCGTCACCGGACGTCATTGGGAAGTTGAGCAGGGTTTATCACCCGTCACGATGCCTGATCTATATGCTGATCCGTCGTTAAACCCGCGTGCGGTAGGCACCGTGTTGTGGGGAGATGGGCCAGGCGAAAAGATGGATGACTTTGCCGCACTGGGTAGTGGATCGGGCGGTTGGTATTATAGTGTAGCACGTGGCGGTCAGATCATTTACGATCAACCCGCAGTTTACCAGCCACCAAAAACGGGTTCGGGATACAATTTCGAGTATGACGGAGATGTACTGCCGGATTACGCATCCTTCTGCCTGGAATGCCACACAAACAGAGTTGGCACTCATCCTCCAGTTAACTGGGGCCAGGGTGTAAGCTGTACCGGCAATGGCGTTGATCCACCAGATCAGAGAGTAGAATGCGGAGCGCAGCACGGATTGAACGCTGCGAAAAAACCCAGCTATTGGGGTGATGTCGGAATGTATGGAACCAGCGGTAATCCCGATCCGATCTTTGCTGAACCCGGCGTCACACGAGGACGTGGTGCGGGACATTTCATGAGATGGCCCTATGAATCCGCTGACAGACATGCTGGAATAAATTTCGTCATGTCATGTACAGATTGCCATGAAGCTCACGGATCCAATATTGGATCGATGTTGAGAACCACTGTTAATAATGGAAGTGGGACCACAATATGGAATACGATGTGCAACAATTGTCATTACTATTACGGTGGACAGCATGCGGGAATGAGCTGTGGAAGTGCTTCGTGTCATGAAGCAAACTCAATTCACCGAATCATTCATAATACGAGCAGTAATGGAGATTTTTTATGGACGGAACCCTCAAGACCAACGATTACATCAGAGATTTCCTCTGTAGCTGGAATCGTAGGATCTGTGGATCTGGAAGTAGTATTTAGTTCTGCAGTTTATTCAGATTCAAATCAAATCGGCGTTTTGACACCTGCAGATTTCGTCTTTACTGATGTTAATAATGATAATCCGCGTTCAATCTTGTCAGTTGATCACAATCTCGGTGATTCCATTGCGTATATTACTCTAAGTTCACCGTTGAATCTTGCTGACATTAACCAAGATATAATAGCGGCGAACGGGATCTCTATTTGGAATTCGTCAAACTACCCGACGGGTCCGTGGCCAACCGCTATAACTGCATGCCCTGAGTTTGGGTCTGCATTTGAGTTTAATGTACCTGCGGGAAGCGCTACAATTGTAGATAACACAGGACTAATAACGGGAATCGTAAATGACCCCAGCGGTTCATTGATTGGTGATGGCATGTTCACTGGCGATGGTGTAGACAACTATATTGATTTTAGTGATAATCCAGGTTGTCTGAAGGCAACCACGAACCTGGTCATGGAGACACGGATTAGACCATCTGTGGTAGATTTTGGTGAAGGATCCTCGATCCAGAGAGTATTTGTCAAGGACGGTGCTAATTATCAGATGTCTGTCTGGAGAAGTGAGGGTGCAGAATGGACACCTACCTACCAGGCACCCGACAGTGTGGGATCAATCGCTTTCTGGGTACGAGTTGCTGATAATCACGGAGGATCCAATTGGAAACCAGTTCTTACTGATTATGAAAACTATCCTATCGTGTCGAATCATTGGTATGAAATCAGAGTTGTTTGGGATTCAAGTATTATTGGAGCCAATCCTGGTAGTATCTGGATAGATGATCAAGGTACAAATGGAGATGATTATGATCAAATGTGGGATGAGTTTGTTGATTGCACAGATAGTAATCAATCACAGTCTCCTGATAATAGGAAGTTCTTTGAAGGTGATATGATTATGTCCGGTGATGGTATTATGCATATAGGCACGACTGGAAATCATACCAAATTATTTAACGGATCAATCGATTACGTGAGAGTATTTAATTAATACAAAGACTTTGATATTGTGAATGGATGTTTATTTGGTCTTTCGGACAACAGATATTAGTGAAATTACATATAGGTTTGTGAGGTTGTCTTTTCTCGTTCAGACGTTTGGGGGGCGCGATTGTTGATATCTGTTTGTGAAATTATGAACATGATGGAAGAGATAAATCCAACATTATAGCGTACCTGAGTATTAATCATCGATTACTGAATCATAGGTTGCCATCTTAATCTCTTGAACATATTCGCAAATCGATTTGCAAGGGTAGCAGATGTCATTTTGGGATGAACGCAGACCTTGTTGGCAAATCACATCCTGTCCTTTTGAAAACAGGTTGTAATGTGGCGCGTATTTTGCTCAGTATTATCCTTGTTGGGAGTTACCACTCGAGCAAAGGTGTCCGATTGTGGATAAGCTGGGTTCATGCGAAGAATGCACCGTCTACAAGGAACACATTGAATCTTTTGAAGAAGAAAACTCTGATGGTGACCATCAACGGACAATTCTTATTGCAGACGACGAGATGCTGATTCGTTGGTCGATGTATCAGACTCTGCGTAAAGCGGGTTTCCTGGTCACTCTTGCCAAGGATGGCGACGAGGTCCAGGGGATGATCCAGGATCAGAAGTTCGATCTATACGTACTTGATCTGAGGATGCCTGGGTGTGATGTCTTTAGCATTTGCGAAGATATTATTGAAAGATCCGTCCACAGCAAGATCATGCTGATGACGGCTTACGGTTCAGAAATCATTCAGAAACGTGCATCAGAAATGGGGATTACATATATTCAGAAGCCCATTGACATGACGCAAGTATTGGAGATGTTGAATTGAATATATCGCGTGATTTTGCAAAACTGTTGCTTTTAGCTGCTTTCTCGATTTCATTGCTTTCTGGATGTGCAACAACCCGCCCGAAGGATACCTCGGTTTTCTGGCCACAACCACCTGAGAAGAAACGGATAGAGTATCTTAAATCTATCTCTGCAAAAACGGATATTGACGACAGTCGGCTGAACAGGCTTCGTGAGTCGCTTACTGGCGAGCAGGATATTGAAAAAATCATCAAACCATATGGTGTTGCTGTTGATGCTCGTGGACGAATCTATGTGACGGATGCTGGAAATAAGAGCGTTCTGGTGTTTAATGAAAACCCCGCTGCGGGCGAGGATTACCTCGACTACGTTGGTGCAGGAGGCAGTGGGACATTGGTTGAACCCGCCGGAATAGCTATCAGCAAGGCGGGAGTCATCTTTGTCAGTGACGTCGTTCAGGGTACTGTTTACGCTTATAATCAGGACTTCGAATTTTTATACGCAGTTGGATCGAAAGATTCCTTTATTCGTCCGGCTGGTCTGGCGTTCAACGAAGTCAGCCAGGAGCTGGTCGTCATTGATGCCAAGTCACACAATCTCAAATTCTTCTCTGCTGAGGGCGATTCCCTCAGAACGGTAGGCGAAAAGGGAATTAATGAGAGTCAGTTCAACGTTCCGAGTAATGTCGTTTGTGACAAAGAGGGAAAGATTTATGTTGTTGATTCAATGAATTTCCGTGTTCAGATTTTCAATTCTGCAGGTGAATTTGTTTCCACATTTGGACAAGCAGATAATATCCCTGGCAGCTTTTCACGTCCCAAGGGAATTACCTTGGATTCTGATGGTCACGTATATGTAGCCGATGCCGCTTTTGATAATATTCAGATCTTTCAGCCTGATGGCACGCTTATGCTGTTCTTTGGTTCTGCAGGGAGTAAGCCCGGCCAATTTCAGCTACCAGCAGGTATGTGCTTTGATTCGAATGACAAACTGTATGTGGTTGATCAGTACAATAGACGTATCCAGATTTTCCAGTACGTATCGCAATAAGATCTATTGTTGATAGCCACTCATCTTTTTTCAAGTGGATCTCAGGTATTTGATCGGGATCAGCACGCCGTACGCTTTATCACCGTCATTTGATATCATTTTCACAAAATAGTGGGTCATATCACACATCTCGAAGAGCCAAAACACTCAATTCTGATTATTCCAGCCGACTTCCCTTCTTTTGAGTAAACGTCCGTTCACCCTTGCTCTCACTCCTCATTGTCACCTCAGTTGCTAAACATTGAAATACCAACCACTAAGACTGCTGCGGTCAATATTCCAGCGCAATTTCAATCGATTCAGGCTCTCAAAGAAGCTCTGGCATATTAGTTGCCTTACTCTGAACGAAAACAAGAAAGAAGAACCACACAACCATCTTTTTCAGAGGGGGTTTTACCCATGAAACGTTTACTCATTGTGGCCATCTGTGCTATCTGCTTGGTGGGACTAAGCCAAGCACAGATTGCGAGCTCACCACACGATCTGTCTTCAGTCACTGGTTCCGGAAATGATTATTACTCCACGAACCAGGATCAGATCTGCATCTTCTGTCACACACCTCACTTTGCATCAGCAACTCAGACACCGCTCTGGAACCGTAATGATCCACTGACGACCTACGAAACGTACTGGAGTCCAACGATTGATGCTTACGCAGTAGGTGATACTCCTGACGTTTCCGGATCTTCGTTGATCTGCCTTTCCTGCCATGATGGTGTTACCGCGCTGAACTCCTTGATTTATGAAGGTTCTGTTGGAACACCGACCATGAATAATGGCGACAATGTGATCACTGGTACCGCAAACCTCGCAGACGGAACCAATGGTCTGAGCAATGACCACCCAGTTTCCTTCTTCTACGCTGATGCTATTGCGAATGGTGACCTTGGATTGAATCCGGTTGCTGGTCTGCCAGGATGGGCGTTAGACGGAACTGGCACTGTTCAGTGCGCCAGTTGCCATGATGTACACTCCTACGGCGCGACTGCTGATATGCAGCCTTTCCTGAACGACTCGAAGACAGGATCAGCGATTTGTCTACAGTGCCACGACAAATGATCTGTGTAGGATAGTTCTCAGGCTATGGTAGCTTTGCTACCATAGCCTTCTGTCTTTTTGTTAATGATTCACCGGGTTACTACGATGGATACAGAAAAGAAAGTATTGATCGTTGTCACGATTCTGTTCGCTGCCGTTATCGGATGGATCGGGATTCCCTTCTTTCAGGCTGAAGCCGGGATTACTGGGACGAAGCACGACCTATCCCAACTGACCGGTGGTGGTTACTGGACAGGGTCATCAGATCAGGTCTGTATATTCTGTCATACACCGCATAATGCCTCATCGACACAGACTCCGCTTTGGAATCGCCAGGAAACTCAAGAGACATTCTTGGCCTACGATAGCCCGACGTTCGACGGGGAAAACTACTTCGCTGATCAGGTAGGGCATCAACCGCGAGGCGATTCGAAACTCTGTCTGTCTTGTCATGATGGAATTACTGCGTTGAACTCATTACTGTATTCGTTCGAGGGACCGATCAACATGCTTGGTGGTTTTGATCAACTGGGTGACGTTTATTACCCGGGTTCCCCATATTCGGGTGACATGGGTCCCAATATTGGTGAAAACTTTCCGGGAAGTGGTGGATCAGGATACACTGTTAACAATCTTTCAAACGATCATCCCATCTCTTTCGCGTTCAATAATGCACTCATCCTCGATGATGCTCATGGGGGAGATGCCCAGTTGCGTTTGCCACCGAATGGTGATGCCGTGAAGCTCTACGGCGTGAACCAGGATCAGCTTGAGTGCAGTTCCTGTCATGATGTCCATGATGATTCTTACGGCAGTTTCCTTGTTAAGCCGAATACTGGAAGCAGTATATGTCTCACATGTCATATTAAGTAATGTCAGGGACTTGTGTTCTATTTGTCTGTAACTTGTAATGCTTGGCTACAGCCCGGCATTGCTTGTTTATAACCGAAGCAATCTACGTTTCGGTTTTTTACTTTGTTGGGTCAATATCATCCGTTTAGCAAATAACGTCTTATAGTAGTTCTTGAAAGTCCGACTTGATCGAGGTCATTCTGAATGAAGATCGGCGTCTGTTTGCCGAACGGAATGAAGAAGATCCAGCTTATCAAACGGTCTGTGCAAGTCGTAACAGACTGCGAAGTTCGATCTTTCCTTCACTTCGTTCAGGACATGCTTCAAACGCGGATGGTAAAAGACTCCATCCTCGTTTTCAGAATGACACACATAGCGTTGAACTTTTGAGAATGACTATAACATCTCAGTCAAATAAGATCAACCTATTTCCTTATAATATTGCAGTTCAAATAGACTTGCTGGAGTGGCAGATGGTATATTGTGCTGTATATTATCGATTTAGTTGAGAGAGGCCTTTTTGCAGAATAATAATTCACTATTTCCTGATCTTAAATTTGTTTATATGGTGATCGTATTTTTTTCTGCAATCAACGTATCGATCTGTTGCGGGCAAGTTACTGCGACTTTGTCTGGGATAATTGAAAACTCATATCGGTCCATCGAATCTGAAAGCAATAATGCTAATTCAACGAAGAGTGCGCAGAATGAGTATATCCAAAACTATCAGTTGGGGTTATCCGGCTTTGCGATTTCTCCAAATTTCATGACTTACTTTCTCGGAAGTACCTACCGCAAATCCAGGAAGGGATACGGCGGGTCTACGATTGCTTCAACCAGCTTTGACTGGTACGATGTTTCAAGTAGATTTTTCAAGAACCGTCCATATAGTTTTGATTTATTCGCGAGGAAGACAGAATCTCTCCTCACGGCACCTGATTTTTCACAAGTGATGTTTACTAACCTGTATGGAGGAGAGGTCAGGCTGTCCAACCGACACATTCCGCGAACTCGAGTGGGATATCGATACTCAAACACTCGGGGGATTGACACCAATGATGCGGACATTCACATCACATCGGTGAACGTGGAAAAGGGATCGAAATATTCATCCGTAGAAGGAACGTTTCGAGACGAGCAAAAAACCTACCTTGCATCCGATAGAATGACGCGATTGCAGGAAATTCAGCTGAGAGGTACCACAAGATTAGTTGATCACAATGCACTGCTTTCAAGCGAAGCCAATTTTTCCAGTTACAGTGGTTTTGCCACCACGCGGGTGAACCTGCGTTTTCAAGGTTCCGCACGAGAACGAGATCGTTTCTTTGCGCTATATTCGTTCAATAATGTGCAAAACACCAACTACCAGAGTTTCGTTAATACGGTCTATGGCGATTACCGGAGGTATATCAGTACCAATGTGAATATGGCTTTTAATACCAGGCTGCAACGTAATTTGTATCGGGGGATTGACCTTAGTTCAAAGAGCGGAAACGAGGATTTTGGAAGCGGAATCGAGTATCTATCGACCTCGATGGATTCAATAAAAACCTTCAGAAAATTCGGAACCTCATTTTTGCGTTTAAGACATGCGACACCGGGAGAATTCATGCCGGGTATTGATGGGATTGGAACGTTTGAATGGGGACGTCAATATCCGGGATATGCGCAGATGACAAATACAATTTCTGCTGGCTATTCATATTTCAAAAGCATTGACAGTAACCCATATTCCACTACCTTAGAATATGCAATTACGGGATCGGTCCGACCCGTCAGAATTGTAGATCTGCAAAAGCGTCTTACTGTCAGGCTAACTGAAGGCAGTATTTATAGAAGAAGTATATTGGATCGAAGTACAATTGCCTTTATGCTTCACAGAAATTTTAATTTTAGTGTGACAGGTACTATCGATTACACCATCGCGCCTGACGACCGCATCCTCTATTATATAACGACGATGGCTAACTGGTACTTACGACGAGATATGAACTGGCAAAATCGGACTTCATGGACCTACAATCCTGATCTGCACACTGAGTATTTTTGGCTGGAATCTTCGATAAATTACAGATACGGGAAGGTGAACATTCAGTTGCTATATGTGGAAAAGTACTTTCAGGGACGTTCCACACGTTCAGTCTTTCTAAATGTTGCGCGCTTAATCGGGAGTGGGTATGCACGTCAGATCTAGCCAGCTAGTTCGCTACCTCGCAATTCTGCTGTTATGCGCCTGCTGTCAAATGACAGGATGTGGTTCACTTACTGATAAATCTTCGTCTGACAGCGATCTGATCATTCAATGGCCTTCCCCACCCGAACCACCAAGAATCCGTTTCTTGTATTCATTCTCAACTAGTTCAGATCTTGATATAGGTGGCGGTTTTTTCTCATGGCTGGCCGGCGAAGACAATATCCATCAATTGCGACGCCCCGTTGCTGTTACGGTGAATTCGAGGAATACCCTGTACGTTGCTGATTTGTCCGGTGCAATCTTCTCTTTCAACCCCGACACAAAAGAATCAATCAGGCAGGACCATGCTGTTGGGGAAGCATTGATATCCCCCGTCTCACTGGCTGTTGGTAATGGAGATTCTCTTTATGTGATCGATTCAGCGCTTAGAAAGTTGATTGTTTATGACGCAGATCTTAACCCGATCTATAACTTCAGTCAGGAGTTTGTCAGACCGTCCAGCGTCGTTTTTAATCAGGATATGAACAGCTATTACGTTGCAGATGCCGGCGCAAATAAGGTCTATGTTATTCGTCCGAATGGTTCAATCGATGAATTAATCGGTCCCAATTCTGCCCAACCGTATAAGCTGAATACTCCGACACATCTCTGCACTAAGGATAATCGCCTCTATGTAACGGATGCCTACAATTTTAAAATCAAGATTTTCGATACGGATGGTGTCCTGCAAGATTCTCTTGGTCAACTCGGCAAAACGACCGGATCGTTTGCTCGCCCAAAGGGTGTAGCGGTTGACAATGATGACCATACGTACGTCGTGGACGCACTGTTTGGAAACATTCAGATTTTTGATGATCAGGGTTCACTGCTGCTGTTCTTCGGCGAATCCAGCAAGATGAACCCTGGTGGATTCTCGCTTCCTAACGGGATCTTCATAGACGATGCGAACAAGATCTATGTTGCAGATACCTACCATGGATCAGTACAGGTCTTCCAATATCTAAGTGTGGGAGGATAGGTTGAACCGGAAATTGTTCAAGTATAATCGTGCTTTGATTGTACCGAACCCCGTTCATGGGCGGCTGATCAGGAGTATCTCACTAATTCTCATCATTCTGGTGCTGATTTCTGGAATATCCTTTTACCTGTTGGCGCAGAAACAACTCTCAGATGAGTATTATAAAGCTCATTCCCAAATCCAATCGACCATGGAGATGCTATTGCCATGGATGATTGCCGTTTACGTGGTCGGATTGATAGCGACATTTTTCCTGTCCATCCTATATACCAGGAAACTCGCGGGACCGCTTGTGCGATTTGATCGTGAACTGGAGCAACTTTCTGACGGAGATTATACGCGTTGGATCATGCTGCGTCACGATGACGAGTTCTACGACTTGGCGGAAAAAATCAACACTATGTCATCAGCCACTGCGGAACGATTCCGGCAAATAAGTCAATGTGCCGGGGAGGTAGAACAAGCGGCCGCAAAGCTGAAAACTTTTAGTGAAAGTAGTCCGACGGATGATCGCCTGAAATCATCGATTGGCGAATTGAACGAATCATCTGAGAAATTGCAAGCTGCACTGACCGATATCCGTTTCGAGAACGACTGATGAAGACAAGTGCTATTAGCATTGTCGTGTGCATTGTTGGTTGCTTGATTATTCTGCTTATGGCACGTGCAGAAGGTCCAGTCGACTGGTCTGAGTGTGGTACGTGTCATAGTGAACATGCGAGGGGCGAATATGCATTCGAGCACCCGGATAATCTGTCCTGCACAGCCTGTCATGTTACTCATAAAAGTGGGACTGGAAAATTGTTACTTGCCAGTCCATTGATTGTTTGTCAGGAACCTTGTCATACAGAAATGGGACGATCTCACTCGGTTGGAGAAGCATTGATTAATCCGTCATCAAAAATGCCTCAGGATGTAACGTGTACCAGTGATTGCCATGATCCACATGGGTCAAACTACAAACATATTCTTCAAATGCCAGCAAGGGAGTTGTGCTTTTCATGTCACAGACTATAGCCCAAAGAAGAGAATTGACCTTTCGCGTTTCCGCAATCGTGCTGCCAATTATTTTGGTCGCGGGTTTGTTGATATTTCCAAGCGTTAAGGCTCAGGGCGACCAGAATTTGATCGTTGATACCAAGCATAATTTGTCTGCTTCTGGTCCCGGCGCAGTGAAAGCGGTAGGTGAATCCAGAATCTGCATTTTCTGCCACACACCACACGGTGGCGCCCCGGTAGCACCTCTCTGGAACAGGTATGAATCCGTGACCGTATTTGATATCTACCCATCGGGTGGATCCATGCAGTCTACTCCCACTCAACCCAATGGATCAACGAGAATCTGTTTGTCATGTCATGATGGGACTTCCGCCTTAGGCACGGTGCGAAACCTTGATTATTCGATACCCTTCACTGGCACCTCGGTTCAGGGCGGGTTGCCAGCCGGAGAATCAAACCTTGGAATTTCCCTCTCAGATGATCACCCTGTTTCTTTTGTCCCTTCGCTTGAAGATCCCGAAATTCGGCTCCCGGATATTATGAGTCCAGTTCATTTGGATGGTAACGGCGAAATGCAATGTCGCACATGCCACGACCCACATGATAATTCAATTGGAAACTTTCTTGTTCTGGATAATATCGGAAGTCAGATCTGCATAATCTGTCATCAGAAGCCGGATTGGGATATCTCTGTACACGGTCATCCTCAGGACCCTCAATACATCCAATTGATAGATCAGGGGTGCTCGAGCTGTCATATTCCACACACCGCCCCCACTGCTCCCAGGTTACTTCGGCAAGCTGAAGAGAACATGTGCTATACCTGCCATGATGGATTGCAGAATGCTGCCTGGGAAACAGCTGGAGCATCGGATATCCAGCAGCAGTTTCAAAAATCCAGCATTCACCCCGTGATGTTGAACTCTAATGTTCACGACCCTGGTGAAGGTCCACGCAACTCTTTTCCAGCGCCATCTGTTTTTCTACCTGAAGACAATGCGATCACCTTAAGGCATGTTGAATGCGTGGATTGCCACAACCCTCATGCCGCCAGTGAAATCGATATTCCGCAAAACATCGCCAGTTCGCTGAATCACGTCTGGGGAGTAGATGAAAATGGTCAGAAAGTGTCCCCATCAACGCGAGAATATCAGATTTGTCTGAAGTGTCACGGTGATTCAGAGAATCTACCATTTGACCAGACCAATAAACGTTTGGAGTTCCTGAGTAGCAATGCCAGTTACCATCCAGTTGTCTCAACTGGAACGGCCTCCGTTGTCCCAGGCTTGATCTCACCCTGGACTGAGCAATCAACCATGGATTGTTCCGATTGTCATGGCAATAGTGACCCCCTGGGTCCCCAAGGACTGCACGGTTCCGATTACAGCCACATTCTAAGATTATCATTCTTCGATGGTGTTGGGCAGATTGAGACCCCATTCTTGTATGAGCTTTGTTACTCGTGCCATGATCGCAGTTCGCTGTTCAACAATACAATCAGTCGTTTCGACGAGCACGAAGAGCATGTGATCAGCGAACAATTGTCATGCAAAATGTGTCATAACTCTCATGGCAGCGCGCAATACACTCACCTGATTTCGTTTGATGAACAAGATCCGAATATCAGCGTTTCATCGAGTGGCAGGCTGGAATACATCGATTTTGGTAACGGAACAGGCCAATGCTATTTGACCTGTCATGGTAAAAACCACAATCCCGAGAGCTACTGATAACGCATAGTGGATGTTACAATGGCACAACGAATACTCATAGTTGACGATGACAAGGGAGTCCGTGAATTTCTTGCAGAGCTGTTTCTTCAACAGAAGTGGCAGGTAAACACGGCTGAAGATGGCAAGCAGGGGATTCAGCAGGCCAGCGAGATCGACTATGATATTATTCTGATGGACCTCATCATGCCACGCGTAAACGGGCTAGAGGCGATCAGGGAAATCATCAAATTGAAGCCTGATTCAAAGATCATCGTCATAACCGGTAGTCAATACAAGAACATGATCTCACAAGCGATCAGTTCAGGTGCCAAACTGTTTGTGAAAAAGCCATTTTCAGCGGAGAAAATGCTAACGGCCGTAAAGAGTCTGCACAAGGAATCGTAAGATGAAAATCATTCGAGTTGTCATACTACTCACTTTTCTATTCCTGGTTATCTGCACAGCCATCGGGCGATCTAAAGATACTTCACTTCAGATCCTCTACCCGGCATCTCAAAGAATTATAACTGATTCTGATCGGCATTATATCATGGGCATTGCCGATTCCAGCGAGATTGAATCCATCGAAATTTCACGGACCGTGGAAAAATCAGCCATTCTCCAGGTAGATGCGAAAAATGTCGGTAGCGAATTTGCCAGCATGGTCAGAGAGCAGTTTGGCGCAAACTTCTACATCAGCTGGTTCGAATACAGGGCCGAATACTCCACCAATTTAAATAGAAACAAGGTAATAGAAGCAGAATTTGCGATCAATGACAACGTCGACTTGCAGCAATTCTGGAGCTCAAAACAATTCAAGAAGATTTATGCGCAAGCGGTGAAAGACACGAATGCGGTCAAAATTTCAATCGTGATTCAAGGCAAATCATTGATGTACGCCGAAAAATATCAGAGGAACACCGATGACGAGGGAAATATTTTCTTTATTTCACGTCTCCAACTGAATCCTGGCTCGAACGATGTTCTACTGTTGGGTTTGAATGCAAAAGGTGATGTCGTGGAAGAAATCCCAATTACCTATGTGTTCAAATCGAAAATTGATTCCAAAACTGAAGCGCCCCTAGGTTTCGAACACGCTGTTTTCCACGGATCCGAACAGCAGGCAATCTGTAGCGAATGTCACACTATGGACTTATACTCAATGCGGAATGATACAGAACGGTTGATGGATGAATGTTACCGCTGCCACAACTGGGTTACTGAAGACAGACACGTGCACGGACCAGCATCAACCTGGGATTGCATGTATTGTCACGAAGTATCGGGTAACGTCAGCGAGAATATGTTAAGACCTCACGATTCACCCAGCAGTCTGTGCTACGAATGCCACGACACATTCCGAGATCAGATACTTTCGGATGCATTCCTTCACGGTCCAGTTAGTCTTGGAGAGTGCACACTTTGCCACAGCCCTCATGGATCAAGCAATCTCGGGCAAGTGTGGATGCCTGTTGTACAGCTCTGCACAACCTGTCACGGTGACAAATATTTAAAAGATCACCCGATTGTTGGACATCCCATTATGGGAGATGAAAACCCAAGCGATCCCGGTCAGAACCTTAGCTGCGTGTCTTGTCACAATCCCCACAGTGGCGACAACGAAAACTTGTTTTACTCCGCAACAGGTGTATTTGAACTCTGTCAGGAATGTCATAATAAATGAAATGTGAAAACTCGAATATCGGTGGTTCCATGTCAGACAGACGGAATGCTGATCGCGACGTGTTGCGATACTGCATCTCTCTGCCTGGTCGATATCCGCATGCCTTTACTTGTATTGCCTTCATCCTTGCAGTGATTTTTTCGCCAATTCAAACTGCCCATTCACAAACAATTTACGGTCAGAGAGGATCTGTTTTTACACCCTCTGCCGACACTCATCCAAACGGTAATTTTGCCATCGGTGGATATTTTCGGTCAATTTACTATGATGGCAAACGATTTGATGTAGTACCAGTCTCGTTGATCACAGGGGTGAGTCCGGAGCTGGAGATAGGATTCTCGTTCCCTGGGATCTCCGGTGGTGCTCTTCCCACCAGAAACTTTGAAAGTGTGACGCAACTATCGCTGAAATATCGTTTTCTCGGAGAAAATTATGATACTTGGCGATACGCCGTTTCGGGCGAAGTACTCAGGCCGATTTATCAGGACGGTCTACAGGTTGAACAAAGTGATGCCTTCATGGGGGTTGACTTTATCGTCAGTAGAACGATGACGGACTATTGGCAACTTTCAGCATCGGTAGGATTGGTTAATAGTGGTGATGATTTACTTTCGAACGATATACGAACTGGTATAAGCTCTGAAAATTTCATATCCTCTCTCTTCAAGTCTGTATCAGACTTGCGTATGATCATTCGTGACGATCCAGAGATCGGAAGAGCACACGTCTGAACTCCAGTCACACTGATATATCTCGTATGCCGTCTTCTGCTTGAAAAAAAAAAAAAATCAAAAATAAATAAATAGATGATGGCTGCATACCTCGCACCTGTAATCTTTACTACTTTC
>CAJVXH010000061.1 GCA_913009835.1 uncultured bacterium | reverse complement strand
CCCTACACGACGCTCTTCCGATCTTGTCTATCTCGTAATCGACATTCTCAATGGCTTTGGTCAGAGCCATCAACCATATATAGACCGAATCGCCGTTCCCGATTGACCCACTCGCAAACCGTTTGATGCGGGCGTTGTCATCGTCGAACGCATAATCTATCCCTTCCACATGACATTCAACCGGGTACTGATCCTGCGCGACGACTGAGGAATCCGGTAGTGCGGCATCATATCCGGTGGCATACCAGTTTTCACCGGATAAGGCGATGACGACCGGTCCGGCCGGAGTGTTGGTCAGTTGGGTGTAAACTGAAACGCTGTCTTCTTCCAGAGCGTTGTGGGGTAGTTGAACATCGTCTGTACCGCTCAGAACAATCGCCGTCGTCTGCACTTCGATGCCGTCCATATCGAAGGTCTGAAGGTGATTGCGCAAGGTAGCAAGATCCGTAAATACACTCATGAGTTCTCCTTCAGCAAGAGTTCAAGTGTGCAGTAGTAAGTGCTGTTCTCTGGCAAACCGTTCAGGAACAGTTGCATGGCTATGCCGTTGAGATTCAAATAGACTGTGAACGAGGAACCTCCTTCATGCGTGCAATCAACACTTATACGGTCACCAACTGCGATCTGGAAGTCACTGGAGACCGAGTGAAGGTTGCTTCCATCCCAGATGGTCATGGAACGGATCAGACCGGTAAACGGAACAGGAAAACCGTTTCCCGATGCTCCGCCCGGACCATTTAGGGTAGTGCTTATAGTGGTCACGCTGCCGGAGAAATGAATCATGTTGGTGCTCAGATTGCCGTTCAGCCAGGTAGCGGTATGGTTCAGGGACATGTGAACCTCCTGTAATGATGATGAATCCGGGGACACTTTGAGGACAAAGTGTCCCCTGTCCGTTGCTCAAGACTCAGGTCTCAAGACTCGGGACTGTAGTTAGTAATCAAGCAGCTTGCGAGCATCATCCACCATCACGGTGTACACCGCTTCCTTCGAAACGACCGCAGTCTCGAGCTTCCGCTCGATCACCTTGTCGGCTTCAATCATCAACGGTTGGCTCACGGATTCACGGATAGCGAAACGTCCATCAATTCCCATCAGCTTGGTCGAAGTTGCGTTCGGAACGACAACCAGCTTGGCATTCATCGGCATCAGGCTGGACACACGTCCGGTCTTCTGGAACAGTTCAGAGGCGGGATAAGTGGTCGCATCCTTGAAGGGACTCATGTTGAGAATCGTCTCAATGTCGCCACGTGTCGCGAGGATGTGCGTCATCTGCGCCGGGACATCAAAACTGGATGCAAGGTGTACGAGGTCGGTGTAGGCCAGGGTGCCGGGGGTTCCGTCAAACACATCGTCGGAGGCCGGGCTGGTGTTGTCACCATTCATGACGACATCATAGATGTTGTCGATCTCGTCGTACGCGATCTGCGCACCGATCCACCACAGGAAGACCCGGAACTCAGCCAGCTTCTGATTCCTGACCACCCGGTAGGAAAAGTCAAACGCACGTCCCCGGTCGACAATCGCCGCTTCCTTATCACGATACAGCAGCTGCACCCGAGGATAGGCGCTCCCGCCGCCAGCACCACGTTTGCCCGGTGACTTCTTGGCGGCATCAGTTTTCAGATAGATCGGACGTACTGTCGGACCCTGTTCAGGTACACTGACCGAAACCAGTTCGGCGGGATCCTGTACCATCGTGTATCCACGCTTGATCTCGCGAAGGATATACTCCGGCAGCAAAATTAACGCGCCGCCGACAAAGAACTGTTCGACAGAAATAGCGTCACGACCGTTAGTCACGATGTTCTGCACCGCCAGCTGACGCTCGAAAGCATCCAGTTCAGAGGCTATGCGTCCATTCTCATCGCGCGGAGACGGGTCCTGTGTCTCCAACCATTCGGACAAGGTGAGACCGGCTTCCTGGGCTTCATGGTACAACGCCAGGTTGCCAGCACGGGAATGATCGACCACGGTGGATTTGAGCTTCGTGGCCTGAGAGAGGTCATTATTCATGGAAATACTCCAGTTAAGTTGAGGTGTGAAGTGTGAGGTTGAGCTGTGAGGTGTGAGCTGTGAGGTATGAGCTGTGAGCTGTGAGGTATGAGCTGTGAGGTATGAGCTGTGAGGTATGAGGTGTGAGGGATCAGGCCCGTGTATGCTTGCAAACGCGGATTATCCGAAGGTCAACACCGAGATCCTTCACATTCGTTCAGGATGACATCCTTCTTGCCCGTGTATGCTTGCAAGCGCGGATATTACTGAGCTTTGTGGTGTCTGGGTTATTTTTACTCCAGACTCCAGACTACCCAAGCCACACGTCGCAAATTCCGAGGTTGGTGTCAACCCCGATTACCTGTCCACGTGTCAGCTGTCCACCAGCAGGGATGTCAGTGGCAGTTGATGACTTGATGACACGGCCTGCGCCATTTACTTCCACCATGCCATTGACCTCCGGGGCCGGAGTGCTGATCAGAAAACGGGCGACGCCACGTGCCTGTACCGCACAAGTAGCAGGACGGCTGGTACCGGGAACCATGTCAGTGGAAACCCAGACCACCTTGCCAAACAGTTTGTTTCCAGATGTGCCCTTGGACACTTCGTTGTTGTCCGAGATAACGCAGGCCAAAGTGTTGGCGTCAACATCGTCCTGGTCAAATCCTTTGTCGGCGGTATCGGTGACGGTCATGGTGAGGAAAGGTCCGCCCCCGATTCCCTCGTTGGTTACAGTGTAGGGAGTACTCATGTTAACTCCTGTTCAGTGATAGTTAGATTAATACAACATCAGCGAGTGTGCGAATTCCATATCTGCCAAGATCAGGCAGCGCCACTCTGAAAGTTTTCGGTCGGGAAACGTGTCGCCGAGTTGGTTTGCTCAGGTACCGCGGTAAGAGTTTCGGCGGGAAAGCGCTTCTGTAGCTCAAAATCCAGCTCTTCCTCGATCTCAATGAGACGGTGGATGTCAGCAGCCCGAATCATGATGATCTCCGATTCGGGACGATCGAGCAGATCACAACGCGCGAGCAATCGCTTCCTGAATGCGGTCAGCATCGCCTCCTGCTCTTCACCCGAGTGCGGACGTTTGCCCAGTTCATCAGCAGCGTAGCGCAACAGGAAAGCGAGTTCGTCGAGGTTGACATCCTCGCCAGTGCTGCACATGTCCGCTGCTGCCAACAGTTTGGGGGTTAGTTCCATGGATTCTCCTGGTTGGTGTTTGAGGTGAGTGTATCGGTTCGTAAACTTTTTCGCCCGTAAAGGATCTCAAATGAACAGTGAATTCTTTACGCCACGAACTAAATTTCGAACCTTGTGAGATGGAGAATATCTCCATCAGGATGGTGATGGCCCGACAGCTCGGCAGGCAGGGGTCGAACTGTCGGGGTAGGTCTCCCAGGCATCAACCAGATCGCTCGGGCATCCCGGTGGGGAGAGGTGGGTAACGCATGCAGGTGAGTTAGTGACTGGCCGGGTGACTGGGAGACAGGTGACCGATGCCGGAGCGAGGCGGCGGTGAGACGGTCGAATGTGCATGCGTGGTGAGGTGCGGAAAGGCTCTTCCAATTTTCTTCCAGGTAATACAACATTTTCCCACTCAGCTTCCCTCCTGCCGAATCCGATTGCAGACGAGATGAAGCAACTGTCTGAGCATGCTGATGCTGGGATTCTGACAGCTGAAAGGCACAGCGCTGTGTGGAAAGGGGAGGACATAATTACAACTCACTTTATCGCGTTCGTTGGTCGGGGCCAATTATCTGGGTGATAATTGGCCTGCTCAATGATACGATGTTGGATTGCTGTTGTCAATACCCAACATATATGACAGAGACCGTGTGACTCCTCGGACCAAAACTGATCGAAACGCGAAAAACTGCGAACCGTGAGTGTTCCCGCCTCGCGAATGGGAAAGCCCTATCCTGCAACTCGCGAGTGAATGGTGAGTTCTGACACCAATCGGCGTGTCCGTATCCGGTTATCCAGTTGAATCAGCTATGAAACATGCCCCTGTGAAGTCGCGTCTGTTGGCGATTCACAGGGATTATCAGGTGATTTGGATACTCGGTGATGGACAATGACAGGTGTTCCGAAGTGTATGACCAACCCTGTGAACACCTTCAGTGATTCAAAGGGGCATGTTCATTCGTTCTGGCGTCGGACAATCCACGACATAAATGTCGTGGGCATGATGCAACCGCAGCTGACCAATCATTGGGTATTCCAGCCTATCGGCTCTCGATAAATTATAGAAATTTTGAATTTTCGCTTGCACAATCGGGCATTATCCATTAACCTGAGAAAGTAAGGAGAGGCTAACATTCGAGTTTTTAAGTTGTCCTGGCTCCATGCTTAGCAATTTTCGGATAATTCCGTTTATTGTAGCAGATCCTGTAATACCCTCAAGTTCCAAGTAATGAGGGCATAATTGTGATAACAAGATTGAAAACGGATAGAGAAGAAGGGGTTCAGCCATGAAGAATATGCGGGCATTATTGGCGCTTGTTATACTCGTGACCATGGTCGGAGTTACACAGGCAAATCTGATCATTACAGAGATCATGAAAGAGCCGCTGGATTTCAGCGATACCTACGCTGAGTGGTTTGAGATATATAATGACGGCGGCAGTTCCGTTGATCTTACTGACTACACCATCTCCGACAACGATGGACAGTCTCACACCATCACCGGCTTGATTATTGGTGCTGGCGATGTGGCTACCCTGGGTAACTATCATGATGGCAGCTTAAACGGATATATCACTCACGACTATGTCTACAGCGGCATCAACATGGATGACGGTGCCGATGAAGTAATCCTCAGGAATGCCGGTGGCGCCCTGGTTGATGAGGTCTGGTATGATGATGGCGCACTCTGGCCAGATGGTGACGGTGCCTCGATCATGCTCACCAACTTCGGCGCTGACAACAACGACCCTGCTAACTGGACACTTTCCTCCATAGCCTGGGCTGGTGGCGATTTCGGATCGCCAGGTGAGGTGAACGAGGGTCCGTATACTGCCCCAAATCTCGTTATCACTGAGATCATGTATGACCCGAATGCTTCAAGTGACACATATGGCGAGTGGTTTGAGGTCTATAACGCCGGTGCAGATTCTGCCAATATGAGACTGATGTATCTGACAGATGATGGAAGCAACACATACCGTTGGACGCAGCATTTCTGGGTTCAGGCAGGCGACTACGCCATTATTGCCAAGTATCACGACCCTGGTTACAACGGCGGTGTTGACGAGGACTGGGTGTATTCTGGAACCAATTTTGACAATGCAGATGATGAGATAATTCTCACCGATCACCAGGGAAACCTGATCGATGAAGTCTGGTATGATGAAGGCAGCGGTTGGCCGGAAGCGTACGGTGCATCCATTTATCTCAACAATCTAGGGGCTGACAACAACGACCCGAACAACTGGGAAATCTCGACGGTCACCTGGGCAGGCAGCGCCGGAGATTTCGGTTCGCCGGGCGAAGTCAATCAGGCTGGATATACCATGCCAGATCTGGTGATCAGTGAAATCATGTACGATCCCTATGCCAGCAGTGACACTTACGGCGAGTGGTTCGAGGTGTACAACGCAGGATTGGATTCCGTTAACTTCCGCCTGTGGGAATTCACCGACAACACCGCCGACATCTTTATTCCACAAACAGATTACTGGGTACAACCGGGCGAGTACTTCGTTTTTGCAAAATACGGCGATCCCGGTTGGAACGGTGGGGTGGATGAAGACTATGTCTACGGCGGAACGGCATTCGATGATGATGAAGATGAGATCATCATGCATGATATCCGTGGCAACTTGATCGATATGGTCGAATACAGCGCTGCAAACCTCTTCCCCGACCCTTACGGAGCATCCATCTTTCTGACCGACCTCGACTCTGACAACAGCATCGGCACCAACTGGGCCATCTCAACTATTCAGTGGCCGGGCAGCGCCGGTGACTTCGGCTCACCTGGCGAAGTGAACCAGGCTATACAACCTGTCCCGAACATCATCATTACCGAGATTCTGGCTGATCCATACGCTGCCACCGACACCTACGCCGAGTGGTTTGAACTGTACAACGCTGAGTCGGATTCGGTGAACATGCGGTATTGGGATTTCATGGACAACGACGGTCAAATCCACACGATCACCGACGATCTCTGGATTCACGCTGGCGAATATTTCGTCATGGCCAAATACGGTGATCCCGGCTGGAACGGTGGTGTGGACGAAGACTACACATACAGTGGATTCAACCTCGATGATACGGAGGACGAGATCATCATCATTGACAACCGTGGCAACATGATTGATGAAGTCTGGTATGACGCTTCCTTCATCAAACATTTCGGTGCGTCATTCTACCTGCTCGATCTCGAAGCGGATAACAATGTCGGAACCAACTGGGCGATCAGCGACATCCAGTGGTCGGGTAGTGTTGGCGATTTCGGTTCACCGGGCGAAGCCAATCAGACGCCGCAACCGACACCTCAGGTTGTGATCACCGAGATCATGATCAACCCGGACGCATCCACTGATACCTACGGCGAGTGGTTTGAGCTGTACAACGCGGGTGGGTCTGCTGTCAACATGCGCTACTGGGAATTCTATGACAACGGTGGCCAGACACACACCATCACTGGTGACATCTGGATTGCCTCGAATGAGTATCTCGTCTTCGCTAAATATGGAGATCCGGGCTACAACGGTGGTGTGGACGAAGACTACGTGTACTCTGGTATTAACCTGGATGATATTGAAGATGAATTGATCATCGAAGACATTCAATACCAGACCATTGATGAAGTAGGCTGGTGGGATGATCCGTCCTGGCCGCATCCAGTTGGTGCTTCAATCTATGTGCTGAATCCATTTGAGGATAACAGTGTTGGCACCGCCTGGACTGCATCCACAGAAGCATGGCCGGGTAGTGCGGGTGACTTCGGTTCGCCAGGTGTTGCTAACGCCAGCGCCTTCTTCATTCTAACTCCAACCGTGGATACTGTTCCGGTGGATGGTGGAGACATCGTCTATGACGCACGTTTGATCAGCAACCTGCCAAATACCTACGAGAATATTCGGTACTGGACGGAAGTTACCACCCCCAGCTCCTACGTTGTCGAGCTAAGCAGTGTAACGTTTACCCTGTATCCATTCATGGACGTTACCGTAGCGGATAACCATGTGACCGTGCCGGGTGGCGCGCCGGGCGGTACATACACTTTCACTGGCCGTGTAGGATACCCGACAACTTATGTCTCCGACAGTTTTGAATTCACCAAGGCTGGCGCCTCTGCTGACGGATGGACACCAGAACAATGGGAGAACCTGTTCGGTGTTGCGGGTGAAGGTGATAGCATCACCGAGTTGCCGCTGGAGTATGAAGTTGGCAACGCCTATCCGAACCCCTTCAACCCATCAGCGACTATCGAGATCGCGCTTCCTGATGCGGGTCAGGTGAATGTCGTGGTTTACAACACTATTGGTCAACGTGTCGAGACGATTGCCGACGCCTCATTCCAGGCTGGCTGGCATTCTTTCACCATTGACGGGTCAGCCCTCGCGAGTGGTGTGTATTTCGTAAAAGTGGATGTCATTGGTCAATCGACACAGATGCAGAAGATCGTGTTGATGAAGTAAAGAGGTCTTGAGTATTGAGATTTGAATCTTGAGTATTGAGAAAATCAGCTTGCCACGGACTTCAGTCCGTGGCAGTTGTTTTTCAGTCGGTAGAGGGCCCCGGATCAGGAGAAGGAGGGGCGGGTGATCTGCCACAGGAATATCTGGATAAGACCCCCCATGAACCAGAATGACACATCAAGGAAGTATCGCAAAACCAATATGTTGAAACTCGTACTCGGCCCCAGAGAAAAGGGCCTGCGTCATGCGCAAACCCTTGATTTTCCAGTACCCGCGGCGAGATTCGAACTCACGACCTTCTGCTCCGGAGGCAGACGCTCTATCCAGCTGAGCTACGCGGGCATTCCTGTATTACTGCAACCACCGAAACTATACGTTGTATTCTGACTAGTCAACTGTCGCTCCGATACCAGATGCAGGAATATGATACAATCCCTGTCTCCGTACATTGGGCCACCGTGATACCATTTTCTATGCTCGAGACACAGCGAATATGTACCTTGAACATTTTGCGTCAGCCACCTGAGTTTGCGATAGACATTTCCACCCTCTGTTTACAGGGACGTGTTACATGATACCATGGACTCGAAACATATGATCGATAATTCGGAAACAGCCAGCTGTAGGAACGTTCTTGCGCTGTTCAACAAACATTCAGGGACCGGGTTCCGTTCCTCCGAACTGTTCAAGTCGCTACGATCTTCCTGGGACAACTCTCCGGAGATCAATCTGGCATATCAAGAGAGCAAGAGTATTGAGGATGGACGGTTCAAGGTGCGTCAGGCGATTGCGTCCGGCGTTGACACCATAATCGTTGTCGGTGGCGATGGGATGGTCAACTCCATAGGTTCACAACTGGTTGGTACGGACGTTAAGCTGACCGTATTGCCAGCAGGAAGCGGGAATGGGTTTGCGCACCATTTCGACATTCCCACCCAAATGGAAAAGGCAGCGAAAGCATTACGGCATGGACGATTGATTAAGGTGGATGTCGGCTACATCAACGATCACCCGTTTTTCGTGACCACCAGCCTGGCTTGGGATGCTGACCTGGTGGATGGTTTCGAAAAATCTCCAATGCGAGGCGTTGCACCGTACATCTTCGCGGGAATCTACAAGTATTTTACCTACGAACCGCAGAAATACACCTTGATTGTGGATGGCAAGGAGAAGGTAATTGAGCGTCCACTACTGCTGACTATCGCAAACCTCTCCGAATATGGCGGTGGGGCGAAGATAGCTCCCAACGCTCATGCTGATGATGGTCAAATGTGGTTGGTCGCGGTTCCGCACATGGAAGCCTATGAGTTGTTGCCCAAGCTCCGCCGACTTTTCGATGGCAGTATCAACAAGATCCCTGAACTCGAAACGTTCTCCTTCACGGAGATGACGATTCGACGTGAACGGGAGGACCCGGTGCAAATCGATGGCGAACTTCTCGATCTGGGCACAGAGTTGCACATCCGGGTCAAGCAACAAGCTTTGAATGTGATAGTGCCGGAGAATGAATGAATCTGAATTGAACGCGATTGAAGGAAAAGGGTGTCATTCTGAACGAAGTGAAGAATCTAGCTGTTATACACGTAAATGATGGTGCGTGTAACAAGTTTGTGCGTGCTGTTGATTTGTAATGACTTCCTCACACGTCCACACATACTTCTGCGTACTGTCCTGCTCGATATTCGTTGGCTAGATCCTTCACTTCGTTCAGGATGACTTCCTCTAGTTCAGGATGACTTCCTCACATCGCTATCGCGAACTGCGAGATCCTTCATCTTGCCATCGGCAAGCTTCAGGTTGATTCATTGCAGAAACGATGAATCACTTCATCAACACTGCTTTTCTCACTTCCGACTCACCAGCAACCTGTACGTGGAAGAAATACACTCCCGATGGTTTACCCGAACCATCCCACGAGAAACTGTGATATCCCGGCGAGTGAACTGGCAAGCTGAGGCGTTCCACTGAACGTCCCAGCACGTCAAACACTTCGATCGTAATGGCGGATGCTGTTGGCAACGCGACATCAATGCTCACCGAGGGGTTGAAAGGATTCGGATACAAGCTGCCCACTGAAAATTCTTGAGGGAGGCCAGTATTGGACTCATCAACAGACACATCACCCACAGAGATACTGATCGAGGTTTCGTCCGAGTTCCCTTCCGGGTTGGTCGCTGTCAGAATAACTGTCTCCGAGCCTTGCCAGAACAAGTTCGGCTTTTCAACATAAAGCGTCCGCTCAAAAACATTTACCCGCAGTTCATCATTACCAGTGACTGTCCAGCGGATTCTCTCCGCTCCCCAGGTTTCATCCTCGACATACTGATCGAGCGACACCGGGTCAATATCATATCCGAAAGGCACATGTATGTCTTCTTCGCCGGAAATGACTGGTATCGAACCAGTTCCGGTCACATCTACTGTCAACGGTATATACCATATCGGGTCATCAGCATCGTTCATACGTACGATGATATGACCTTCGTAAGAGTCAATATTCAGATTGTCAGAATAGACACGCACTGTAGCAGTGTCAACTTCGCCCGGTTCAAGAATGCCGAAATCATTTTCAGGTTCTATCCAGTCGGAATCATATGCAATCAGCAGACTTAGCTGATCTTCCATGAAGGGTTCCTGGAGGTTGATCAACAGACCGTGTTCAGCGTTGTGATTCTGAATGCCGATGGTCGAACTGAGCAGGTAATCCTCGTCCATGTCCAGGTACTGCAGCTTGATAAACCCGTTCTTCAACAGTAGTGCCTGGAAGGTGTAGGGATTGCCCAACTGGTTGTGTGTAGACATGTCTGACCAGGTGACGAGCACGCTGTCCTGTTCGCCGGTCCAGATGCTGATTTCCCCACCATTTTCGAGATCGAGGTCATCCCACCACACCGCAGCCATGGCCGCCGGATCGTCACGACGAGGTGCCCAGGTACTAGGCATAATGCGATTCTGCTCAGTTCCGTATTGGAGAATCAGATCGCCCTGGAAGACCAGGAAACCGTTGACCGCCACATATACCGAATCATAGTAACTGCCATAGAATTCAAACTGGAACGGCATCTTCACGCCACGAAAATAGCCATCATTGAGACTGCCTAGACGCAAATCATCCTCCGTAAATACTGTCTGATCCGGCGGATTCAACCATTCAAATCCAGCGCCAGGCTCTGAACTGTCTTTCCAATAATAACCCCACGAATCCTTGGGTGAGATTGCAGATATTACGCTGCCATTCTTCTGACCCGGAACAGATTCCCGGCCTTGATGCGTGTTGAAGTCCTGATCAGGGACTGGACCCTCACTGGAATCGAGCACCCAGATGAGGTTTTCTTCACCAGTATTTTCAATGTAAATGGGGACTTCCACCTCTTCTACACCGGTGAGTGTGGCGCTGGCCTCAATTGGAGTCACTGAGCCTTCGGAGAATTGAGCTACCGAATTCAAATCATCCGTAATCAGGATTGCGCGGCCGTCGCTAACCGGTTCAGCTCCGGTGCGCAGGAAATTCCAGTACTGATACTCAACACCAGTAGTCTGGTCAGGACTTTCAATACCGATAGTGACATAATCATTGTCCGTCGGATTGCCGACGACAGGCGAGACATCCAGATACTGGAAAAGGATGCGACCATTGCCACTTGCAGTTGGACTGACAGTGGGACCATAGAGGATTACCTGGAACACCTGCGGTGATTCATCAGAGGCGGCAATACAGTCCCAGGTTACCACAAATTGATCATTCTGGATGTCGTATGACGCATATACACCGCTGTCGCCAGTGTGAAGGTCGTCCCAGTATGGGGCTATCATGGCTGGTGGACCCAGAGGATTCGGGATCGGCCAGTTGCGGAAGAGAATCATATCACTGCTATTTCCCATGGAGATCCAGCCATTAGTATTGATTGTGATTTCATCATACACCTGCCCATAGTAAATGAAGGGGAAAGGCAGGTTTATGAGTACGCTGGCATCCTCTTCGTTGTAATTGTATGCCCCACCACTCCAGTTGTCACTCATACCGGTGTTGTTTATCGGTTGGACGTTGTCAACCCACTCAAATTCAGGACGGATCAGTTCAATATCCGTATCATCCACAGCCCAATACCCGGCGACTGTATCCGGTCCGGTAGCTCCAGCGACACGGGGATCGGCGGCAATCAGAGTAGCAAACACACTGTCAACACCACCACGGTCATCTTCGAAACGAACCACAAAAGGTGCCATCTCACCGATCAGAACGTCCTCATCCAACTCAACCAGGAACGGTAGCTCCAGATTGTCCCTCAATGAATCATTGTCAACATCGGAGAAGCTGATCGGATTGTTCAGCACTGTGTAACTATCATCCTCAAAGTACATACTGGCACTCAGATTTAATGCCGACTGTCGTCCGTGGTTCTTTACCTGGAAAGCGACCTCTCCTGTTTCGCCGGGGAAGATGCGACGATCTGAGGTGCTATCCGTCCAGGCATACGTATTCTGGCTGGTCAACTCCCAGGCGAACACCTCAAACGGAATCGCGGATCGAACATTCCCAGGGAAAATCGCTGTGACCGCTGGAACACAACCATCCGGTGCCCAGCCTGCGAGGGTAAGGGATACCGCGCTGACAACAACCACGGTTTGATTGGCAGGTATCGCAGGGTAGTTGAAAGTGCTGGAGGCAATTGATTCCACACGCGGATCTATCGAATTAACAGTGGCCAGACCAGCCGGAATCTGCGAGTCGCTGAAATTGTGCAGCTCGAGATCAAGAGTCAGAGTCTCGCCAGCGTTGGGTATGTCGTCATTTCCGTCATGGACTATCACATCCGATACCGCCACGCTCTCGCCGTCAATCAGGATCGGCAACTCTGCCTGATAAGGAATGACATCGTCACCCACTACAGTTAGCGTGATGGTATCGTCAAGGTCGAGTTCATCAATGTTGAGACGCACGCGTCCACCTGAATTCAATAGACGTGAATCAATCACTCGATCTTCGCTGGCAAGAGTAGCCCAAACCAGTTCCGGCCACTCACCGGGCAAGGTCACATCGACATCAACGAAATTGCTCCCGGGATTGAGGGTCGCCTGGTGATCTACGACCGGTGTGACAGGTTCATTCAGCCACATCCGCAACGCCGGATCACCTATCAGGTTGTTCCAGTTGACGAAACGGATAATCCATGCCGAGTCGCTCGTACTACCATACGCCTCACCCAACCGCAGCTTGCCGTTGACAAGGCACCAGCCAAGCGAACGCACGTTGTTTATCAATAGCCCTTCGAACACACCAGCGTCAATAACATTGTTGAAGCGGGTATGCGTGTCAGTGGTTCCAGTTCCTATACAAGCAACCGCGCCGACCGGAGAATTTACCGTACCGGCTCGGAAAAACCCCTCACTAATCGCCTCGTTTTGAACACCCCACATGCCCGTACCGCAAGTGATGGTCACAACTATTGGAAGTTTGCCAACGTTGTTGAGACCCTCAAGATAGCCATTATTCCAACCACTCATTCCATAGTAACCGCGATAGTTAACAAAGCCGACCCCGAGATCTATTTCGTTATGAATAAACTGAGGGATACCGCCGCCACCCGGCATGGTCCACCAGAGAGAATCAACCTCAAAATCATGTCGGTCAAACATCCAGTGAATCGCACGATTCGTTTCCAGAACACTGATACCCGAGCTCGAACCGGCCGTCAAAGCAGACTTGCGCAGCCATGAGGCATCTTCGAGCTCACCATCACGTTCGTATATGAGTGTCTTGTTTACAGCGATGCGAAGCTCATTTGTATCCCGGACGCTGAAACGACCAATTGCCACATCAGGAATCGGGAGACGGCCCTCCATGCAAGCGTACCAATTGTCTGTCTCGTTGCCGCTGTAAGAATTATCGTAACGATATCCAACCATACGGATATTCGAGTTGGCGTCATGATCACCGACCACTAACACATATTCAAGTGGGTAGGGATTATCACTCCAATATTCCGATTCTATAAGCTGTTTGATAATATAGGGATTGGTGTTATCAGAGGGATGGGCAACTGTAACTCGATACCCCTGCTGTTGTTTCCACTGTATATACGGCTGGAGAATCTCTACAAACTGCAGATTGTCCTCCACGACTATCAGAATTCTTCCTACCGGGGCAATGGTTTCCAGATCCAGATCCTCACCGTTCAGTACGCTGCGACTGACCATCCGCGCCAATTCCGCACTTAACCGGGCGGGACCAGTAGGGGATGCTGACACTCCCTCAACAAATGTTGCCTCAAAATTAGCGCTGCTCGGGATAGATGGACCATTTTGGGAGGAACGACGTATTTGTACTGGGTACAGGGTGATTCCTCGGAAACTGATCGGCTCGGCCACCACAGCTTCCACACCCTGAGCATCATGTAGCGTAGCCGCAACACCATACCCATCAGGAGCAACGATAAGCGTGGTTATCTCAGTGCTGTCAGTCAGGGTTTCGAAGGAAACCCTGGCAACCAGCCCATTAGAAGTGTGCTGAACATCAGAGAACGCAAACTTGTCTGCACTACCCTGAGCATCAAGTGAAAAGGCTGGCGAAGTGAAAATCAAAGTAAAAGTCAAGAACAGAGCTGCAAGCTGAGTACGACCTGGCATGATATAACTCCCGGATGTCTACTGTCGGATTGGGTGACCCGTCTATGTTGTGGGAATGGTGGACCCATTCTCGCTACGAGGGAAACATCTTATAACCTATTACCCTTACTGCGAAAATCCAACTGAATCTCTGCTTTCGCAAAAAAAGAATGGCTCCGAGCTAAGAAAATCACCTCGAAGCAAATCTTGATTTTTTTACAGAAGTCCATTATTCTAAGAGAAGAGATTATAGTATCATCTGAGTATAAGAGTAGTTACGGGCTCCCTAATATTATTGCTGACAGGTTCTCACAATGCAATCACAATCAGAACAAGATGGCGGTCATAATGCCGACAGCATAACCTCGCTGGATATCAATGCTTCCGAGAACATACCTCAAGTGTTACTCAACCATACTTCCGTCGGGATATTGCTACTGCACAACGCCGGAATCATATTTGCAAATCCCGCTATTTACAATATAAGCCAAAACCCTGAAAATTCATTGACCGGTAGTAGTGTGTTCGATTTGTTTCACTCAGACAGTGAGGAGCAACTGAAGGCTCTGTGCTCGGCTCCGAATGACAAATCTGAACACATCGATGCTGTTGAGCTCAAGCTGCTCTGTCTCGATAGAAATATTCGCTGGGTGACCTGCGAATCGACGTTCATCACAGTGGATAATCATCCCGCGACGTTGATATCCATGACAGACATCACCAGAATCAAACAAAATGACCTGCAACGTGCGGAACAACACTCTCTACTGCTGGCTGCCATTGAGCAGAGCCCGAGCGGGATCATGATTGTTGACTGTCCTCAGATGATAGTACTGAGTGCCAACAAAAAAGCGATTGATCTTCAGACACACGATGACAACTTCAATCCCACCGGAGCATCTGTACACGAATGCGCAAATAAATGCCATTTCCAAAACCACGAAGGTGGGGTATTTAACGCGGAAACCTGCCCTCTGATTCGAGCTATACAGAGTGGCGAAACTGTCAGGGAAGAGGAAGTTGTTGTCAACCAGCCCGACGGCAGCCTGAAATATGTTCTTGCACACGCTGAGGCTGTTCGGAATGAGAACGGAGAGATTATTGCCGGGATCATCGTGACAACGGATTTCACCGAGCAGAAAACGTCACAGCAAGCTATTGGCAACCTTTTGAGCGAGTTGAGAGAAGTTAAGGACAACCTCGAAAAACAGAACCAGCATCTCAAAGACGCTGAAACTCGTATCAGAGCTTCTCTGGACCAATATACAGACCTCTACGAGAATGCTCCCGTGGGATACCTGACCTTGTCAAATCAAGGAATAGTCCTGCGAGCGAATTCAACAGCATGTGATATTTTTGGGCTTAAACCGAAGGAGCTTGTGGGCAACTCAGCTTTATACCTGGTCGTTAACCGCCACAAACCTGTAATTGCCAGCGCTTTCCAGAAGATTACCGAGGAAATGAAACCTGTATCTTGTGAAGTTGAGGTCAAATTTGACAGAGCTGCACGAAAACACGTTCGGCTGGATTGCATGCCTACATCATCTAGCGACAAAAACCAATCGATACGTGTAGCCGTTATCGACGTATCTGCACGCAAGCAAGCTGAAATAAAACTAGCACAATCAGAGCAAAGGTATAGAATGATCGTCGAAAATCCGCTTTCGATAGTGGCTGTTATTGATGAAAATTACGAAGTTACTTTTGCGAGCCCGGGATTGTGTGACACGATTGGCTATCCGTATCGGGAATTGATAGGGATGGATTTTCGCAAAGTATTGACAGATGAACAGCGTGAGATGATAGCGGATCGATATATCCGTCGCCGTAGAGGGGAAAATACTCCTCATCAGTACGGCATTGATTTGATCGCAAAGAATGGAGAAATTCGATCAACCATAGCCAATATATCTCTCGCGACCGGCCCAAATGGCGAAAAACAGAGTATTGTCAACATGGTTGACATCACAGATCGCAAAGAGATTAACGGGGAAACAAATCAGTAGTGACCTGCGAACGAGGCTGATCAAGCCATAATGCGAAGACGTAAATCTGGATCGTGAGAGAAATCAAGTGTCTTAGGACGAACACGCTTTCCGCGAGGGTCAGCGTACAAGATCAGCACCGGACGAGCCGGGTCGTGACTCTGATCCTTCACCACCCCGTAATACCCCTCAAACCCGAATGATGAACTCTCTTGAATCTGAACCATCGCTCCAGTAGGATAAAGACACACTATGCGGCTGAACACCTGGCAAACGGCCTGGTTGAAACACTTGCGACTTAAAGCCATGATCAAGGCGAGAGCGTCAGCAGGTTGTAAACGTTGAGGCAGTTCGCCTGTGCCATTGACCAAATTGTCGTAAGCGCTGGCGACAGAAATAATCTCGGCGTAGCGATGAATAAGACCCTGATCGTGACTGTTAGTGCGGGTAGGAGGCTGATTGTCACCACGCAACCCCTGCGGCCAGCCACCACCATCCTGCCACTCACGGTGATGAAGTATTGTCAGACGCTCTGCCTTCAACGCCGGATTCGTGTTGTGCATTAAAATGAAGCCGTAGGTCGGATATTCACGGTACAAATCTGCTTTATCGTCAGGAACCATATACTCCGGCAACAACATCTCATCACCGAGGCAAATCTTCCCCACCTCATGCAAGAGAGCGCCGAGTGCGAGTTCTCGAAGCTGACGGTTGGTATAGCCAAACTGGCGCGCAAGCAGAACGCTCAGTGATACCACATTCACCGCGTGACGATACATATACGTTGATTCTGTAACCTGCGCGAACACATCAATCAAACCTACACTGCGATTGACTATGTCACGGATGATAGTGGAGACCGCGGTAGACATCTCATCAACTTGTGGAACATTAAAGATGTCCGCGTGTGACTCTAGAAAGTCACGTGTTATTATTGCTGATTCTGATTCAAGACGGACGGCGTCACGAAGCTGATCGAAACTGTCACGTACTGTAGCTTCAGCAACACGACGGGAAGTATCGGAGAGTACATCCTGAGGGTTAACTTCTTCGAAACCCTCTTCCTCCACATACACGTAACCAAAACCATGCTTGTGGAGCAAGGTGATATACCGGTCATCAAGCTTTTGACCAGATGCGAGAAGGACGGCGTTCAGCCCTGAAAATATCGTGCGGCCAAGCGCCATTCCTGATTGTAATTCGTCGAGTGGAATCCTACGCAACTTTGATCTCCAACTGGACTGGATGAGCCCACGCCAGACTCCAAATATCGAAAGTCGGCACCCGATAATTTTTCGGATTTGGCAACGGCTGGATAGCACTGCATTCTACTGAAAATTTGCATGGAACACAAGATCAGGATTAGTGAAATTGATACCTCCAAGATCCAAAGAGTCCTTAAAAGTGAGTAGTATTGCCGTGTACGGCTGTTTTCAATACAGGACATCCCTGCTCTCGGTACTCTCACGAAGCTGAGCGTTTTGAGGAAATAGAGAGTACTTTCAACGATAACCGATGTGCTCTCGTAATAGTGAGGATACATCAGGCTAGATGCATCTCAACGTTAACGATAACCTACGATACCGCCAGTGATTGTTATTCGCAAACAAGAAAAAGTGAGTGACCCGCCAGTTGAAAGAGGGGTAGTCATTGAGGTTACGGATGAGACAGTTCACATCCAACCTCATAGGCATGGAGCTTGTTCAAGCTGTGGGACCAGCCAGATCTGTTTTCCACAGGAACAAGAGGCCCCGATTATCGAGGCTAATCTCAATGGAGAGGTTAACGTTGGTGACATCGTTGAGCTGATTCATCCGGAAGCTCCACGCATCTTCGCGGCCTTCATTGTGTTCGGATTACCCGTAATTTTCATCATGATCGGGTTGCTGCTCGGCATGAACGCTACTGGTCAGGAAACCCAGGGTGGGGTCGCAGGAGCTCTGGCAGGATTGGCCTTCGGGTTGTTCGTTGTCCGCTTCATAAACCGTTTGGTCAAGACGAAAACTTCTTTGAGACCGAGCGTCGGGCGAGTTCTTGAAACGAGCAACGCAGATGTCTGATATGAGAAACGTGTGAGCCAGCACTCAAACAACGCTACTCCCTCACCTTCTTCAACCGTCAATTCGTCAGAACTACCAGAATTGATAAAACTCGCTGCCAGCAATCTGGGCTTCGATTTTGCCGTTATCGCGCCATATCAACCTCCACCGAACGCTGACAGATTTCCAGAATGGATTGCCCACGGATACCACGGCAGCATGAGCTGGATGACCAAACATCCAGAACGCCGGATGGATCCCCGCTTGCAATGGCCGGGCGGTAAATCCATTCTCAGCGTCGGAATGAACTATCATCGACCGTTGCCACCGGACGCGCCCAATCCAGATGACCCGTCGCGCGGACGTTTCGCCCGATACGCCTGGGGTCTCGATTACCACGATCTCATCCTCCCACGGCTGAAAGCGCTGGGTCGCACAATCGACTACCTGGCCGGTCAGCAAATCGCGTCACGTGCATATGTCGACACCGGACCCCTGCTCGAGCGTCCGATTGCAGCCGGCGCAGGTGCCGGTTTCATCGGCAAACACACCTTGCTCATTCACTGGCGTCATGGATCATACTTCCTGCTCGGGGAATTACTGCTCGACAAGGAATTGGCCCCTGACATTCCCAAGAAGGGAATTATCGGTTGCGGAGGTTGTCATAAATGTATTGACGCGTGCCCGACAGGCGCGCTTGATGATCCGTACGTCAACCAGTCAAATCGTTGCATCAGCTACCTGACCATCGAACATTGGGGAGCGATCCCCCATGAACTGCGATCTCGTATCGGTAACTGGGTTTTCGGTTGCGATCTGTGCCAGGAGACGTGCCCCTATAACGCCCGCAACTTGATGCCAACAGTCGAACCCTTTTTTGAGCCTCGCATCCCCGATTGGGGAGTCCCGAAACTACTCGACCTGATGGCGCTTGACGACCAGCAATTCCGCACCTGGTTCAAGGGCAGTCCGGTGAAACGCAGCAAACGGCGTGGGCTACTACGCAATGTCGCCGTCGCGCTGGGAAACTGGGGCAGTGACGAAGCTATCCCAGCTTTGGCTGAGAGATCGGAAGAGCACACGTCTGAACTCCAGTCACACTGATATATCTCGTATGCCGTCTTCTGCTTGAAAAAAAAAAAAAAAAATAAAAAAAACAAAAGAAATAACATATAAAAAAACATTACA
>CAJVXH010000060.1 GCA_913009835.1 uncultured bacterium | reverse complement strand
GCCATTCACCGGAAGATGATTGGGCTCTTATTGAAGCTGCTGCCAGGGATCATGAGCATGTTCGCGCCATACGGACCGTGGAACGTGAAACCCTGTACACCGCATGGAATCGGGCCATCGCTGAGGCCCGAGGTCGCTACATCAGCAACTCGAACACCGACGACCATCACCGTCGGAATGCGTTAGAGCTACTCGCAGGTGTGCTCGACGTTCGTTCCGATGTGGGGCTGGTCTACGCAAACAGTTACGTGTCCCGTGTCGAAAACGAACCCTTCGATGAGAATCCCGGCACCGAGCCTTTCAACACTCCAGCTTTCTTCGCCCCGAACCAGCTTCTTCATCACCAATTCGGCGCCCAGCCCATGTGGCGCAAATCGGTGCATGACAGCGTGGGCGGGTTTGACGGGTCTTTCAAGGCTGCAGGCGACTGGGATTTCGCGATCCGTCTGGTGACCAAATTCCGCGCACTGCATGTGGAAGAGATTCTCAGCTCCTACCTGGTCGGGGAGAACACGATCAGCTTCCGTGACGACACGGTCAAGCGTGAAAATGCCCTGATTCACGGTCGTATTCACAATCCAAAGACTGCGTACTCGTTGTACCGACGTGAAGGGCTGAAGTTGGAGTCGCCTCAGGAAAAGGCGCAGGCGCTTGTTGATTTGGGTGTGCGCGCTATGGGTTACTGCATCCCCTATGGCACTCCGAAGAACAAGCTACCGCTGGCGTTGAACTTCTTTGCCGAGGCCACTCATCTCGCTCCGGAGTGGTTGGTGGGTTGGAACAATCTGGCCGTAGGGTTGGCGTTGAGCGGTCAGGCATCTCAAGCGAAAGAGCTTCTGGATCAGCTGAAGTCAAAAACTGATCACCCCACGGTGGTCGGGAACGCTGAAATCGTCTCGAATTCGATTAACGGCGCGTCTCCCGAGAGTCTCGAAGCGCTTCCATCGGGGCTGCCATTTCCAAACCAGGAGGAATTGCAGCAGTCGAAGGTGGGGTCGGAGAGAAGTGTGAGTGCGATGAAGTTGCTGTCCGGTGGAAATGAAAACCCTGCTCCGGGAAGCACTTCTGTACTCCAACAGGTGGACCGTCTGCGGATTGAGGGGATCCGTCTGTTGCACGATGGCAAACTGGACGCTGGTCTGGCAAAACTGGATGAGGCGCTCTCTCACAAACCGTTTGACATGCGAACCCATGATGCTCTCCGTTCCCTCAGCGCACAGGTCGGGGGTCAGTGGCAGCAGGATCGGGACCGGCATGTGGCTGGCAAGATCCGTGAAACGGAGGGTGTTGAAAGACTGGCTTGGATTCACCGCTCAGGACAGTTCCTTGAAGCTCCCGAATCAATGACCGCGATCTGGGAATCGGTCTGCTCAGAGCTCACCCCTCACCCGGCTGATACTACGTCAGATCCAGTAATTACCGTTGTCCTGACCACCCACAATCATGTGCGCTACTTCGAGGACGCGTTCCGTTCGGTGATAGCGCAAACGTTCCGAAAATGGGAACTGGTGATTGTTGACGATGCCTCGAGCGACGGCACCGCCGAGCTGATCGAACGTCTTCTCGATGAGCACCGTGATTATCGTATCACTTCCCTGCTTCTCGATGGGGCTGGACCGGCAGCGGCGCGCAACACCGGGGCTCAGCAGGGGACAGCGTCGTATCTGGTTCTGTTGGACGGTGACGACATCCTCTCAGCGGATTATGTCGAGAAACTGTTGCCGGTTATCGAACGAGACCCTCATCTCGGCTGGGTATACCCTCTAAGTGTGCAGGCCGGGAGCTTTCACCGTCTCTGGAGCAGACGTCCATTCGACGTCGAAGAATTGGCCGCAGCTGACCGGATGCCGGTGAACAGTCTGATGCAGCGTGAGATGTTTGAAGAGCTGGGTGGTTTTAGCCCCGATCTGATAGGAGCTTACGAGGATTGGGATCTGTGGCTTCGGGCAGTTCGGGCCGGGTGGAAAGCGGAACTGGTTCCTGAAGCCCTCTTCCTCTACCGGAAAGTTTCAGGATCGCGCTGTGATTTCAATGGTCAGCCGGAGGCTGTCGAGATCGAAGCGAAGAGGACGATGATGCGGCGAGTTCCAGAGTTCTACATTCCGGGTGCCGCTGATCACCCACTGTTAAATCAGATGTTGCGGATTCATCCCGACCTCATTGATCGGGAGTGGGCGGCGACGATGGAACGGCGTTTCTCAGCGAACGAAGCTCCCGATCATCCCCAAACTCGCCCCTCGATTTCCACTGTCAAGCCTGCACGAGTGGTGAGTAGCTCGATTACACAGGCGAGCGTAGTGGAGTCTGTAACGAACTTGCCGTTGCCGTCTGCTGACCCATCTTCGGGTAGTGATCCAATCAGGGTGCTGTTCTATTTCTTCAAGAACGTCCATATTCCAGTTCTACTCCCGGTGTTCCATGAAATGCAGCGTCAGGGTGGGCATGAGATAGCATTCGCCATACATGGGTATAACCGCCAGACTCGTACGGGGATGGAACCTCAGGAGCTCGAAATTCTGCAACGACAGGGCGTTCCCATTCTCGACGATCCCCGCGAATGGAACGCTGATGTATCGCTGATGGCGGACAACGTCGCCACCCAACTCTTCGGCTGTGGGAAAATCGTCAATGTCGGGCACGGTCTGCTCTCCAAGGGTCAATATTTCACTGACACCGACATGATCCACCGCGAGAATCTTGAAGATTTGCTCTGTGTGCCGGGACCGTACCATGAGCAACGGTTGTCCGAGAGCAAACGTGTGTTCATACCCGTCGTTGCCACTGGCTTTCCCAAGCTGGACCGACTCTTCGATCCGAATGGGCCGACTCGCGATGAATTGATGCGCTCATTCAATCTCGATCCGTCGAAACGAGTTATTCTGTACGCCCCAACTTTCAACATGGCGCTATCGACCATCCCTATCCTCTGGATGCGGGTGGCTGAATTGGCGGATGAAAACACTTACCTGTTGATCAAGTTGCACAGTTCCTGTCTGCCCGAATTCAAGGGCGCTTACCGTGAACTGGCGGAAAAACACAAGAACGTTATCTATGTTGATGATCCAGACATCACCAATCTGCTTCGACTTGCGGATGTGATGCTCTCTGATGTTTCATCTGTCTTCATGGAGTTCATGGCGTTGGACAAGCCGGTAGTCCTGTTCGACAACCCGAACCAGTATACCTATCGCCATTACGACCCCAGAGATATTGAATATGCCTGGCGTGATGTGGGGGTCCGAGCGTCAACCCTGGACGAGGTTAAGGCCGGAATACGTCGTGGATTTGAGAATCCGGGCGAATTCAGCGAGAGACGGCGCATTTATGCTCAACAACTTCTCGCCGACCTTCAAGGATCAGCGGCGGGTAATGTCGTTCAGGCCGTTCGTGATCTGCTGAATGGTCAACGTCTACCGAGTGTTGTCCAGTCCGATTCGACGGCTGTGCTCATACCGGTGGCCGCTGGGGAGGAAAGCGAGGCAGTGAGAAGCGCACGGCTTCTCATGGAAGAAGGTGGCGAAAATGTAAGAGTTTATGTCATCGATCACGGCTGTACTCCTGCAACCATCCTGAATGAGTTGGTGGTTCACAAGGACGTGATAACGGTTCTGCAACCCGAAGATGTGCTCGATCACCAATTCGACTCCGCTTACATCGCAATCGTCCGTCCGGGTCTGGATCTCGGCGAGAAGCGGCTGTTTCGACTGGTCAACCACCTCAGGCGGAGTACGTCTCCGATGATTGTCGCTCCGTTGCTATTCCCGAAGTTGTCGGCGGAATCCCCCGAACAGAACGCTGCAAAGTATATCGGCACAGACTCGGCCACTCTGGCAGATCCCCTGTTGCTGGACCGCCGAGTTCGTGCGGGAGCTATCGCACAGCTCACGCCACATCCGATCAACGCAACCCCTCATGTTATCGTCTTACCAACGGATATTGAGGTGAGCCGGATGGTGCTTGAGCGCGCTGTCTCGAATTCGATGGATGCGATTCCGGGAGTGCGGATGGCCTACGATGTCGCTGTCGGTCGATTCACCGACAACGTTGTTAAGTCAGTTGAGAAATCAATGAATGGCAGCATTAGTAACGGGTCCAACGGGAACGGTCATAACGGATCAGGGAACAATCGCATGCGTCTGGTGACCCATTACGAGAACAAAGGTGATATTGAACGCGCCCTCCAGCACGCTCGGAAAGCGCTCGACGAAAACACGGATGATTCCGAGGTGAAAGCAGCCGTAAATCGGCTGGAGCAAGCCGTCAACGTGGCTGGATCCTCAGCTCGCCTCACAGCAGGAGCGATAGATGAACGGTAAGAACGGACAAACCGACGGAAACGGGATCAACGGCAGCAATGGTCACGGGATCGGTGGGGGTAACGGTCATGGTGGCTCGCGACGCGCGTTGATCACTGGCGTCACCGGGCAGGACGGTAGCTACCTGGCAGAATTACTGCTGGCGAAAGACTATGAAGTGCATGGCTTGATCCGGCGTTCGTCCACATTCTCCACCGGCCGTATTGACCATATCTATGACGATCCACATCGCGCACAGGTTAACCTCAAGCTCCATTACGGTGATCTGACCGATAGCACTGGCCTGCGTCGCATCATTGAGGAGATCGAACCTCATGAGGTGTATAACCTGGCCGCCCAGTCGCATGTGAGGGTGTCATTCGACCAGCCGGAATACACGGCGGATGTGGTGGCGACCGGCACACTGCGCCTGCTCGAAGCGATCCGTGACTACATGGCTATATCGAACAACCGGCCTCGTGTCTACCAGGCTTGTTCTTCGGAGATGTTCGGCAGCTCAATTCCGCCGCAGAACGAGATGACGTCGTTCCATCCGCGCAGCCCATATGCGGTGAGCAAGGTTGCCAGTTATCACTATGCTGTTAATTACCGTGAGGCGTATGACCTTTTCGTCTCCAACGGGATATTGTTCAACCACGAATCCCCACGCCGAGGAGGGACTTTCGTCACTCGCAAGATCACCCGTGCGCTCACTCGGATAAAACTTGGCCTGCAGGAGAAGCTGTTCCTCGGGAATTTGGACGCCAAACGTGACTGGGGATTTGCCGGTGATTATGTGGAAGCGATGTGGCGGATGTTGCAGCATGATCGGCCGGACGATTTCGTCGTCGCAACCGGTGAGACGCACTCGGTGCACGAATTTCTGGAGAGTGCAGCAGGGGTGCTCGACATGGACTGGCGGGCGATTGTCGAGTTTGATTCGCGATATTTGCGTCCCTCGGAAGTGGACGTTCTGCAGGGTGACGCGAGCAAGATCCATCGCGAGCTGGGATGGAAACCGACGGTCAACTTCGAGCGCCTCGTTCGCATGATGGTGGATCACGACCTCAACCTCGCTCAACGGGAACAGACCCTGGTTGATGCCGGTCATGTCACGAGGATGCAGGCGAGCGGCGATGAATAAGGTTGCATCCGCTCAGAGGCCAATAATAGTCACCGGATCGCACCGTTCCGGTACTACCTGGGTGGGGCGAATGCTTTCGCTTCCGCCCACGGTCCATTATATCCAGGAACCGCTCAACCACAATGACAATCCGGTTCGACGAGGGATCTTCCGCTTCAAACCTACCCACTGGTATGAGTACATCTGCAAAGACAATGAGCAACGCTATCTCGAAGAGTTTCGGAGAGTGTTTGGTTTCCGTTTTGATGTGAACAGTGCATTAGAGCACGTAAGAATGCAGCCAAATGGTTACAGCGAAGATGAACTGAAGGTCATAGAAGCGTATGCTGGCTTTGCAAATGCCCATCTTCAGCAACTGATTCCCTTGGTCAAAGATCCGTTCGCGGTAGTTTCTCTGCCCTGGTTTGAGCAACGATTCAATGCACGTCCGGTGGTTCTCATTCGCCATCCCGCCGCGTTCGTCAGCAGCCTGCTCCGTCTTGGCTGGAAACACGGTCTGGACGAATACCTCACCCAGCCACTCCTGATGAGAGACTTTCCCGTCGAGGATGAGAACGACATCGAGTTGCAGGAACGCTTCAAGCGCGAGGGCAATCAGGCCGCCACCGCCGCACTCGGCTGGAAATACCTGCACAGCGTCATTGCGCGGCATCAGGATGCGCACCCTGATTGGAGTTTCGTGCGTCACGAAGATCTTTCCCGCGATCCCGAGGCTGGCTTTCGTGGGTTGTACAATCACCTGGGCCTCCCATTTACAGATGCTGTGCAGGCTTCGATACGATCTCACTCTGATGTGAGGAACCCGCGGCAGAATAATGAGAAGCAGCCTCATGGCATCCGTCTCGACAGCGCGGCGAATGTGAAAAGCTGGCAGCGTCACCTCAATTCGGTCACTATCGATTTCATCCGGGAGATCACGGAAGATGTTTCCAGCTGCTATTACTCTGACGACGATTGGGCTGATGAATCAAAACAGGTCCATGTGAAGAAGAGCAGTCGAAAGAAGATCGTGATTCTGTCCATGTCTGACAGTGGCGGTGCGGGCACAGCGGCCTGGCGACTCCATCGAGGCCTTCTCAATGCCGGGACTGAGTCGACTATGATCGTCGGCACCAAGAAACGGCAGGATCCCACGGTGCGAGTGCTTCCGCTCGGAGCAGGAAATGGCGGCGACCTCAAATTACTCGATGAAGACCCGTCCAACGCCGTCTGGAAACATGCCGCCGAACGTTGGAAGCGGAACATGCGGGAGTATCCAAACCGTCCGCCGGGTCTGGAGACTTTCACCGATGGACGTTCCGAAGTTCGTCTGGATCTCATACGTGAGATACGCGAGGCTGACATCATCAACCTGCATTGGGTGGCTGGGCTTCTGGATCTTCCAACCGTTGGATCGATTCTCGTAGGTAAGCCAATCGTCTGGACGCTGCACGATCTCAACGCTTTCACCGGCGGCTGTCATTACTCTGCTGGTTGCTTGAAGTATCGGGACTCCTGTGGTGCTTGCCCAGCGTTGGGATCGAGCAGTGAGAATGACCTCTCGCGGCAAACATGGACCCAGCGCTCAAAGTTTTACCGTGAGCTTGACTTGCATGTGGTCACGCCCTCGAACTGGTTGGCTAACGAAGCTCGTTCCAGCGGGTTGTTGCGGGGATGCGACGTGCGGCACATTAGCAATCCCCATCCACTCGATGTGTTCAAGCCACGTGACACTGCCGCGCTCCGTCGGAGCTTGAAGATCGGTGATGACGAACGGGTCATTCTCTTCGGAGCGGACGCAGTCAGTAACCTGCGCAAGGGCTTCGCGCTGCTCGAGCAGGCACTGCCTCATCTTGCTGACCGACTGGGAGGGGAGCAACAAATCGTGCTTCTCACTATGGGTCGCAAACCGGCACCGTTGTCTGCGCCACCGGGTTTTCGGGTGCACCATCTGGGATCGTTGGCAGATGAGAACCGTATCAGCGCGGTGTATTCCATGGCCGACCTCTTCGTGATTCCGTCACTGGAGGACAATCTTCCGAACACTATCGCTGAGGCGATGGCCTGCGGCACACCCGTTGTGGGTTTTGCCATCGGTGGCATCCCGGAGATGATCGAACATCGGAAAACTGGTTACCTGGCGAAACCGTACGACGTGCAGGATCTGGCGCAGGGAATGAATTGGATTCTGGACGCTATCAGACAAGATCCAGATCTAGGTCGGCGCTGCCGTCTCAACGCTGAGCAAAATTATGACCCTAAGCGGCAGACGGCTGAGTATTCAGCAGTGTTCGAGGAGTTGATGGGTTGAACAAGCAAGCACGGACATGTAGGGCGTCATCCTGAACGAACGTGAAGGATCTCGGCGTTGACTTTGGATAAGCCGCGCTTGACACTCCAAGCACGTGCCTGGTACCTCCGACTTATGCGATTGCGAATGCTGGGTTTACGACGCGAGCGGAAAGGGTTGCCCTATAGCTGTCAATCTCCTCCGCATTTCTTGGAATAGCTGAAGTTAACCAACAGCAATTATTTCGCATTTCAGCCTAGATCGAAAAGTGTATTATTCTATATCTCAATAGTTTATCGGCTGGACACGTTTTCCTCCTTCCATGATCGAACTGTCCTGAACCGCTGGCATTCTCTTTGCCCTTTGATTAATTGTAAATTCCTGTTTCCTTCTCCCACAAGGGAAGGTCTCGGTGTCAGACGCAAAAAATGAAGAGTGGCAACTGATGCATGGTCCGATGATACCTGAAGGAGACTGGGATTATGGTCTCACGCATGCAGCATTTCACAATGTCAGCATGCCTGCGGATACCTATACGTTTTGCGTGCTACGCGACCTTGCGGCGCGCGTGCTATCGCACTATAAAATGCTGCTGCATATGTGGGAGCATGAACCGAACAACACGAGCCCGTGATTATGAAGGATACCCCACGCAAAGAGCATGTAGCTGTTGATCCGGTCGGAAAGGCCTACCGCGATCTGTGGAAGAAGAAACTCAGCGACGATGAGTGGCTGAAGAACGACGGGCGCGGGCGCGTCGAATATGCCGCGAACCTGTTGCGTCCAGCACTGCAACCTGAACACCGAGTACTCGACATTGGATGCGGACGTGGAACGCTTGGTATCAAGCTCAATCGGCAGAAGGGTATGTTTGGCGTCGATCTTGCCCCCGAAGCGGTCGAAAAGGCGAAGGAGTTGTACGAAGACGCACGTGTGGTGAACATCGATTCTCAACCGTTACCCTGGCCGGACAACAGTTTTGAATTCGTTGTCTATCTAGATGTCATAGAACATATTTTCGACCCACGAGTCGGGTTGCGTGAGATTCAGCGGGTGCTCAAACCGGGCGGCAGACTGCTGCTATCAACGCCGAATATTCTGGCTCACATTGATAAGATGCGCGAGACCCGCCGTTTCCCGAAGACCAGCGGTGACCCGGAACCTTATGACGGTGGCCATCTGCATTTCTTCACTTATCAGGACATCTATGACCTGCTCAAGCTGGCAGGGTTCGCCCAGTCGGAGTCCGCCAGCCGATACGGCAGCGACGGTGATTATGAATTCCGTGACAAAATGGTCTGGGTTGTCGGCACGAAAGGGATGGAACAGACTCAGACGACTGGGTATTTCACGAACGAACCCAAGGTTAAGAAGACTGTCAACCTGAACACCGGCAAACGTTTCAGCGTCCCGACCGCTGTCGTCGCCTACAACCGACCCTGGCACACTGAACAGGTGCTGAACGCGCTCAAGGATCAGGGTATCCAGCGGCTGTACCTTTTCTCGGACGCTCCCCGCGTTCAGGAGGACGAGGAGAAGGTCGGCCAGGTGCGCGAACTGCTCCGGTCCGTGGACTGGGCGGACGTGGAATTGATCGAGCGGACCACGAATTTCGGGCTGGCCGCTTCGGTGACCGGCGCGGCAAACCACGTCTTTGCGAAACATGACCGTATCCTCGTGCTCGAGGACGATGTTGTCCCCTTCCCCGGACTGTTTCCGTTCGTGGAGAAGGCACTGGACAAATACGAGGATAACCCGCGCGTCACCGGCATTTCAGGCTACGGTATTCGTCAGCCGGAGGAAATCCGCAGACGATACCCATACGACGCTTACTTTTTCCCGCGCATTTCGAGCCAGGGTTGGGCGACCTGGAAGTCCCGCTGGGATCGTTTTGATCCCGATCTGCGACAGCTCACGAAACGGGCGTCCCAGGCCAACCTCGATATCACCATCGGGGGCACCGACCTCGTACGTAACCTGAAGCAGGCACTCAACGGACGAGATGTTTGGACGATGAACTGGGTACTCAGTGCCATGCTCGACGAGGGCGTGACCCTTTACCCCGCGGAATCACAGATACGCAATGTCGGCATGGATGGAAGCGGCATGAACTCGGGTACTACGAGTCGTTTCAATGTTGACGATCCCACACGTATGCCTGACCGTCTACCAGACGAGATCTTCATCGACCCCGACCTCGCCGCGACATTCTACTCCTACTATGACCTGAAAGGGACACAGCGGAATCCGAACGTTGAGAGTATAGGACCGCACCCGGTGAAGTGGCTGTCCGTTATTGGAGACGCTGCGCTTATCACACCCGCAGACGAGATCATCGACACCGAAAACGACCCCAACGTCATCATTGAGGCGGCAGTGCGCGAGATGGACTCCGGGCAGGAAGTGGAGGCACTCGCAAAATTCGACCGTGTTCTAGTGAACGAAGGCGCTGTACCGAACCTCAACCTCGTCCGCTCTGTCTGTCTGCAGCGTTTGGGCCGCGTCGAAGATGCCCTCGTTGCAACGCGTGCGGAACTGGCCGTCCATTCGGGCAACCGTGACGCGCAAGCTTTTGAACAGATCCTCATCAAGCAAATAGGTCATAACGGAAGCGGCGGCAACGGTCACAATGGTCACACAGCGCCTGCCAGCGGCAGGAAGGAGGCTGCGCGATGAGGCTGGCTTTCTTCCCCGATCCACAGGTCAATCCGAGAGATCCATGACGGGAGTTCAACGATTCGCAACAGAGTTTGGCATCGGCAACAGGCACATCGCTCTGAACCACCCGGTCTATGTTATGGCCGAGGCTGGAGTGAACCATAACGGCGATCTCGTACTCGCCAAGCGGCTGGTGGACGTCGCCGTGGAAGCCGGTGCGGATTGTGTCAAATTCCAAACGTTCAAAGCGGACAGGGTTGCAACCGCTTCTGCCAGCAAGGCCGAGTACCAGAAACGAGTCACTGACGCCACCGAGTCCCAGCGCGAGATGTTGCGCAAACTTGAGCTCGGTTTCGATCAGCACGTTGAGTTGCGACGTTACTGCGATTCGCGCAACATCGACTTTCTTTCCACCCCATACAACGCCGAGGATGTGGCGTTGTTAGAGCGAGTCGGGGTGCATGCTTTCAAGCTCGCAAGCCTGCACATGGCTGAACCGCCTTTTCTTCGTCAGGTGGCCGCCGTCGGCAAACCGATGATTATTTCCACTGGGATGGCGACGCTGGAGGAGATTCGAGCTGGCCTTGAGGCTGTGCTGATGGTGGGCAATCACAACGTCGTGCTGTTGCAGTGCACAACGAACTACCCCTCCCGTATCGAGGACGCCAACCTGCTTGCGATGGTGGAAATGGCACGGGAGTTCAATGTGCTGGTGGGTTATTCCGACCACACCGAGGGCGACACGGCCTGTCTTGCAGCCGTCGCGCTGGGCGCACGGGTCATCGAAAAACACATCACCCTCAACAAAGCCATGGACGGCCCGGACCACAGCACTTCCGCCGATCCAGATGAATTCGCTGCCCTGGTGAAACGAGTGCGGGAGGTCGAACGCAGCCTCGGTTCGCCGTTCAAAACACCGTCTGAGGCGGAACTGGAGAACACTCCCGGTATGCGCCGAAGCATCGTGATGGTGGGGGATCTTAAAGCAGGAACCGTGATTGGTGATGCTGACCTGGCCTTCAAACGTCCTGGGACGGGCATTCCGGTGGCGCAGCTCGATGCGGTGGTCGGACAGAGGTTGAGCCGGGACGTCTTCCATGACGAAATGCTTTCCTGGAGTGACCTGGACGGCGCACGATGAGACAACTGAGTATCGAACCGCTTGGACACGCGCACGCTGTTTCCATAGCGGCAATGATGGAAGCTGATGGAGCTGAATACCGCTCCGGTTTTCACCCATTTCCGCCGGACAGCGCCGAAATCGCCCAGATCCTGAGAGATGCCCGGCAAGATCGCTACTGGGGGATGTTCATCGCCGGTGAGCTCGCCGGATTCATGATGTTGCGCGGCTGGGATGAAGGTTACCAGCGACCATCATTTGGTGTGTACGTGGCAAAACCACACGGTGGCAGGGGACTTGGCCGCCTGGCGCTTGACTGGTGCCTGAGTTTCTGCCGTTCCAACGACATCCCGGCGATGATGCTCAAGGTCTATCCCAGCAACACCTTCGCAGTGGCGCTTTACGAATCGGCAGGGTTTGATGTGATCGGTACCGAAGAAGGTAGCGGCCAGTCCATTATGGAAAAACGGTGGAAAGTGTCAGCATGAGCATCTATGTTTCCAGCGGTGCGTTCGGCAACCCGCCGGTTGCTGAGCTTCTGGAGCGGGCTGATCGAGCAAACGTAAATCGGCTCGAACTCGCCAGCGGACTGGCGATCTCCTCTGAAGACCGTCACCGACTGGTGGAGGTCGCGAAAGAGTTCAGCTTCCTCGTACACAACTACGTCCCCGCACCGACATATCCATTCGTGCTCAACCTCGCCGCCGAGGGTGCGATCCAGAAACGCCGCTCCCTTGACCTTGCCCGGGACGCGATGGATCTCTGTGTGGAATTGAGCGCCCCGTTCTACAGTTTACACGCCGGCTTTGCGACACCGCTATCCGTCGATCAGCTAGGCCATCCGGAGACCCAACGAGCAGTGAGTAAGGCAGAGCGCGACCGGGCATGGGACAGGTTCCTGAGGGGAGTGTTTGTTCTGGCCGAAGAAGCCGCCACTCGTGGCATCGGACTGTTGATTGAAAACAACGTCAGCCCGCGCGAAGTCAGGGACGAGGCTGGTATCAGCTCGCTGTTTCTCTCTGATGCTGAGGGAATCGAGATGTTCTTCAAACAGCTCAATGATTCCAACGTCGGGCTACTGCTGGACACCGGCCATCTCGCTGTTTCCGCGAATGCCAACGAGCGAGATCCGCGCGAAGAACTCGAACTGATTCGTCCTTACGTTAAAGCCTTGCACCTGAGTGACAATGACGGTTTGCTTGACCAGAACCAGCCAATCACGCGGGAGAGCTGGTTCTATCCACTCCTTGCATCGTTCGCCTCACTTCCGGCTGTAATAGAGGTGTACCAGCTCACGGACGAGAAGATCACCAATCAACTCGAACTAATGGTTGATGCACGGAAACCAATGACAGGGGACATTTATGCAACGTGAGGTCACCGCTAACCTGATTCCCATCACCGCCAGTCTGCGTGAAGCGATGGAGCAGCTTAACCACGGTATCGGCGGCGTGCTCTTCGCGGTGGACAGTGAGGGCGTGATGCGTGGCCTGCTCACAGACGGCGACATCCGTCGCGCTCTGATCGGCGACAAGAATCTCAGCAGCCCGGTGATGGAATCAATGAACCCGGACTACCGGACAGGGTCGGTCAGCGACAGCCACGAGACCAACGTCGCCCGACTCAATCACACTATCCGTCACCTTCCCATCCTCGACGAAGCTGGTCGGCCAGTATCCATGATCGCCTGGTCGGACTTCTGGCGTTTGCCGGTAATGCAGCCCACATTGGGTGGTAACGAACTGGCCTACGTCTCCGACTGTATCGCTTCCAACTGGGTCTCTTCCCAGGGTGCGTATGTCACGCGTTTCGAGGAGGTATTTCGCGAACACCATGGTGTTGAGCATGCACTCACTGTTTCAAACGGCACCGCCGCATTGCACCTGGCGCTGGTGGCATTGGGAGTAGGGCCGGGAGACGAAGTAATCGTACCCGACCTTACCTTCATCAGTCCTGCGACCATGACCCTGCTGTCCGGAGCGACGCCAGTTTTCGCCGATGTGGATCCGGTCACTTGGACTTTGGCTCCACTGGATGTGGAAGCATGTATCACCGACCGCACCCGTGCCTTGATCCCCGTTCACCTCTACGGTCACCCTGCCGACATGGATCCGCTGTTGGAAATTGCCAAAGAGCATGATCTCGCTGTCATTGAGGATTGCGCAGAGGCTTTCGGCGCCTTGTACAAGGGCCGACCGGTAGGATCCATTGGCGACATCGGCACCTTCAGCTTCTTCGCCAACAAGGTGATCACAACTGGCGAGGGTGGCATGGTGACAACCAACGATGATCGCCTCGCCGCCGCGATGAAGAAACTCCGTGACCACGGGATGAATCCGGACCGGCGGTACTGGCACGATGTCGCCGGCTTCAACTACCGGCTTACAAACATGCAAGCGGCATTGGGTTTGGCCCAGATGGAGCAAGCGGAGAAGTTTTTCAACCACCGGGCAGCCATTGTGAAGGCGTACGACAAGGGCCTTCGGAACATCCCGGGCATCACGCTACCGCCACGGAAGTCCTGGGTTAGAAACATTTTCTGGCTCTATTCAATTCAGGTTAACGATCCGTTTCCGCTCTCCCGCGACGAACTCGCCGTGCAACTCAACGCCGAGGGTATTGACACCCGACCGCTGTTCCCGCCGTTACACGGTCAGCCACCGTTCGCACACCTCCCGCGAAGGGAGTATCCCATCGCCAACCGTCTCGCTGCCCATGGCCTGAGCCTGCCTTCTTCCAACAGCATCAGTGTCGAAGACGTAACCCAGGTGGCCGAACGTATCCGCAGTTTCAGCGAAGGAGCAGGTCAACCTCAACTATCGGGATTGTCGTCATGAGTACCGGTACCGTATGTCTGATCCCTGCGCGCGGGGGATCGAAACGTTTACCACGCAAGAACGTCAAGCCCCTCGCTGGAACCCCGTTGATAGGTTGGACGGTTCGCGCCGCCCTCGATTCGGGACTCTTCCGTTCGGTGCTGGTTTCATCCGACGATGAGGAGATTCTAACTGTCGCCGAGCGCTACGGCGCAACGCCCTCGCCCCGCCCGGTGGAATATGGTGGCGATAAGGTGAAAGCCGTCGAAGTATTGGACGAGTTCCTCCGCCGTACCAACGCGGTCAAGACTTACGAGCACATTGCGATGATGCTCCCCACCTGCCCGTTCCGCACCACAGATGACCTTCGCGGAGCCTGGGAGGTGTACAACCGCCATGTGGGTGAACGGTATCTCGTCACCGTTACCGAGTACGATTTTCCACCGCAACTGGCGATGAATTATCGTGATGGTACTGACGAACTGGGAATGTGCGACCCTACGGCCTACGGGCGCACCACTCGCAGCCAGGATATTGGCGTCGCTCACCATCCCAACGGTGCGCTCTACCTCGCGCCTGTAGAGGCTTTCTTGCGTACGAAAACGTTTTTTGCTGACCCGCTGCTGGGCTACACAATGCCGCTCGAGCGGTCGTTTGATATCGACACACCGTTCCAGTTCGAGGTGGCCGAGCGGATGATGACACTTCTGCTCGACAAAGACCTTTCCCACGAGGAGGTAACCCCCTGATGATACCTGATACCGATGAGCTGCAGACCCGCCTGCGCGGTCCTGTGTACCCAATCCTGACACCTTTCACTGAGACCGGGGCCCTCGATCTGGCCGCTCACGCCCGCTACATCGACTGGCTTGTGGAGCGTGGGGCAGGGGTGATCCTCGAAACCGTTGGCACCAGCCGATTTAACCTGTTGCGCGAAGAAGAGATGCAGTGGCTGAACCGTTCCATGGTGGACACGGTCAACGACCGTGCGTTCAGCATTACAACTGGCCCACCCCAAGCCTCGACAAATGTAAACATCGAATTCGCAGCCGCTTCAAAGGAGATGGGTGCCAACGCTCACATGATCGTCTATCCGGAACGTCACTATGGCGATGCGGCGATCTACGAGTTTTTCGAGACCGTTACGCGTGAGAGCGGGCAGGCGTGCATGATCCACGAGATGCCGATGCGCAGCGGCCTCGGCGGGGGGTCGATTCAATACTCCCTCGAACTGCTTGAGCGTCTCTGCGAACTCCCCGGTTTGGTTGGGATGAAAGAGGAGTGCATGGACGCCGGGTACTCATACAAGTTGCACCGGCGTTTTAGTGAGCGAACACGCATCATCGGTGCCGGGAGTATGCGTAATTTTCTGCGTGACCACCATGCTGGCGCTGACACCTACCTGGTGGGTATAGAGAATGTACGTCCCGACCTGGGAGCGCGCTTCTACGACGCCGTCATGAGCAACGACTACACAACGGCACACGAGATTGTGCGGACACACGAAGACCCTGTGTTCGATGTCGCCGTTCGCTGGGGTTGGCACCCGAGTCTGAAGGAGATGCTCGATATTTGCGGACTGATGCCCGCTCATGAACGCGCACCATTTACCCGCATCCCGGCAGAGGGTCGGGAAGAATTGGAATCCATTGTTCGAGGTCTCGGTTGGCGGGAGGGGCTCCAGTGAACGGCGGCCTGGCCCCAGCCCTCAATCCAGCACGACGCATCGAGGTCGGCAGCCGAACCATTGGCGATACCCCGTTTCCCTTCATCATCGCCGAGATCGCCTGCGCGCATGAGGGACGCATGGACCTCGCCCATAAGCTGATCGACGCTGCCGTGGACTCCCATGCGGACGCCGTCCAGCTCGAACTGTTTGTCCCCGGTGAGATCATGGTGCCCAGCGCGAAACTCTTTCCTCTGCTGGAACAACTTTATTTTGATCCGGAACAGTGGAAAGAACTGTTCGATCATGTGCATGCCAGGAGGGAGTGCCTCTTCTGCTTCTGCTACGACCTCCCCAGCCTTGAACTGGCCCTGGAACTCGGTTGTGACGGACTCAAACTCAACAGTTCCGACCTCTCAAATCCCGACCTGCTACGTGCGGCAGCACGATCCGGCCTGCCATTTACCCTCGGCACGGGAGCATCTACAGAAGAAGAGGTCGCCGCAGCGGTGGAATTCGTCCTCGCCAAAGGGGCAGACAAGTTCATCCTCATGCACGGAGTACAAAACTTTCCCACCCCCATCGACACCACCCACATTGTCCGTGTCGCGCTGTTGAGTGAAAAGTTCGATTGTCTGGTGGGGTATGCGGATCATACCGATCCAGAGTTGCCAATCAGCCGCAACATTGACTTCCTGGCGATGGGTCTTGGCGCATCCGTGCTCGAGAAACACATCACTCATGACCGCAGCTTCAAAGGTGTTGACCACCAGGCAGCCCTGAACCCAGACGAGTTCGCAGACTGGGTCGCAACGATGCGTCAGGGCGCATCCGCCCTCGGGCAGCGACTTTTTCGTCCGCTGAGTGAGGGCGATTGGGAATATCGTCGTTTCCAAAAGAAGAGTCTTTATATCATGCGCGAACTCGCTGTCGGTCAGACCATCACCCGTAACCACCTCGGGATGTTGCGTAGCGGCGGTGACCAGGGGATCAGTCCGATGCGGATCAACGAGATCACCGGACGTACCACCAGCCGTTCAATCCCGGTTTATACCCGCCTCACTGAGGATATGTTGGAGGATTAATGGATCACCGGGAAGCCATAGAGCATATCGCCCTTGTTGAAGCCAATGCATCGGTCAACGATGCCGCGGCATTGGGTATACAGCTCTGGCCGATGGTGCGGCGGGCAGTTTTCGGCCAGCTGGTACATCCCCATCGGGACGTGATGAAACGACATACGCTGACCTGGGACGTCGTTCGCAGGCGTGCCGCGACACGTCCAGTCCTCTCCCTCGAGGCATCGCCAGCACTGGGGAAACGGTTTCAGCAGGATCCCCAGCACGATCTACTCTTCGTTTCCGATGATCGTTACCACAGCGACCGTATCGGTGGAAAGCACTTCAACCGCCACATTGACCCGCTGATTGACCTTGTGGACGATGAACGGAGTTGGTTGAAAGCCGAGATCGTTGAAAAAAGCCACGCGGTCCAGAAGCCCCGTGCCCGGGATACGCTGCTGCTCCATCGCGGGCCAGAAAACGTCCCTGACGGCGAAATTAAAGTACGTTCCGGCCTCATCGTGGGATTCAATGAACTCCAAAGTGCTGTGAAGCGCTATAGCGGTATCGATTTGTACGAGCCGTTCTTCGTCAACCAGCTCGTCATCCTCAACCAACTCCGGCGTGACTGGCTCGAGCTGCTGATGCTGGTGCGTCCCAGGTTGATCCTGATGGCGTGCTATTACAGCCACCCTAACCTCGGGATGATCCTCGCTGCGAGGAGTTTGGGGATTCCCACTGTGGATGTACAACATGGCAAGCAAGGTGCCTACCATGCCGCCTATACCCATTTCACCCAAACACCGGAAGACGGCTACACGTTGCTGCCGGACGTGTTCTTCATGTGGGGAGAAGAATCAGCGAGGAACATCACGCGTCATCTACCGGCGGGGGTGAGAAGACCTCGTTGTGTGGTGGGTGGAAACGCCTGGACTGGTGCGTGGAAGGGACAGGAATTGTGCGTTCCAGACAAGCGCACGGAGGAGTTCTACCAGCATCTTCAGGAATACGACAAGAGGATTCTCGTAACCTGGCAGCCGAAATTGGCGCGAATGCCGGAGTTTCTCTTCGAAGCAATGGCCCGCGCGCCGGAGAACTGGATATGGCTTCACCGTCTGCATCCGCTCTTCACCAACATGGCTGGCGGAATCCAAGCGAAACTGGACGAGTACAACATCGTTCACGCGGAGCTAAAAATCAGCACTACAGCACCGCTGTACGGTTTGCTACGTCGGATGAATCACCACCTCTCCTGTTTCTCGTCCGTGGTTTACGAGTCGCTGAGTATGGGGGTGCCGACAGCGGTACTCGGCGAACAGGGCGGGGAACTGTACCGTGATTACATCGAGAAGGATCTATTCGGTTATCCGCGCAACGCCGATGAGTTGCTGACGCGTATCGAAAAAGTCAGTCCCGCCGATGTTCCCCCCGAAGAGACTCCATATATCGTCGCCGATTCCAGTTTTACCCGGAACGCGCTCCTGGAACTGCTGAGTTACGACGGTGTAACCGCGACGCGGTAATTCGTGGTGAAGAGAGGGAGCCGCTTTTTGCTCCCGATGATGTAGACATAGCTTCCCTGTGGAATCGCCATTATTGTCCTCCTCTCCCCCGACGTTGACCGGACAGAATGCTGGCGTGCTCAAGCTTTGGCACGGGGCTGTCATCGTAGATTTGATCAAGAGAGAACAGTTTGAGCAGATCAATTGAGCTGGAGATGATTTCCGCAGGCAGCCTCTTTTTCCACTTCTCCAGCCGCGCTTCCACCGTTCGCGCCGGGTCGACTTTTCCGGAAGTATGTGAAGGTTTGTCGAGACCCTCGAGAATGTGTTCGTCAAATGGTCGTTCCAGAAATGTGAACATCCTTCTCAGTTCGTCTTCAGGGTTCAACGCGAGATGCTCGTAGAAAAGTACGTGCACATCCAGCTCCCGTACCTGTTGCAACGCTACGAAGTTTTCGACGCACCACAGCAGCAGACCACTCTCGTATGGATGCATGTTAGCTCGTTCGAGCACGGGAAGAACGGGCTCGAGAAAGTCCTGATTCAGTTCAGGCTGGCCTAGCACCAGGTCAATCCCCCGTTTCCATCCCATTTCCAGACGAGACAAGGTCACCGCTATCGGGTGCCGGAGTGTGAGGATGATTTTCACCTCCGGGAAGCGTCGTCGCATCCAGGCGAGAATCATGTTGGCACGAATTTCCTTGACCATCCTCTGGTCGGACAATGGTGCAGCGTTGAACCGGTTTACCCAGGGGTTGTCAATGGTGCCGTGCAGGAAATTTCTGGTCACGGCGAGATGTTCGGGATATTCCCTATCGGGCCGGAGATATTGCCGCCATCCGAAGGGTTCTATGTCTTTGACCTGGTAGTGGTTTAGAGGCTCGAAGTAGTAACGGTGGTCCTGCCGGTGATTGATGAGGTTTGCCAGCCAGGTTGTTCCGCTTCGACCTGATCCCGCGAGGAAGATGGTGTTGCTGGGACTCGTTTCCGGGGCCATATGGTTCCCACTCATCGGTTTACTGGTTATAGTGATGCTCGAAACTATTGCCTCATGTTCGCGAAGTCAGTTCACCGTTGGGGCTCGGAGATCGGAAGAGCGTCGTGTAGGCAAAGAGTGTAGATTGAGGTG